>JAYTKG010000481.1:0-13092 GCA_043730435.1 Acidimicrobiia bacterium
TACGTCACGAAATGCGCGAGCGGAACAACTACTTTGCCGAGATCGAGCAGCTGGCGACATCGGTACTCGATGCCGTTGACTGGGACGCCACGGCGGCCATCCCGGAGCGCACGCTGCTCGCCATTTCTACCCATCTCGGCTTCTCCATTCGCCGCGTCCCCAACCTGCCGCCGCACACCCGATCGATCACCGATCAAATCAACCGCGTCATCTTCATTCCTCAGAGAAATCGAATGGATGCCCGTAACGTCCGCTCCGTCGTGCTGCAAACACTCGGGCATTTCGCGCTCGGTCAGGCTGACCCCACCAGTTTGGCTCAGCATCTGAAGCAGCGAGTGGAGGCCAACTACTTTGCCGCGGCGGTGCTGGCTCCCGAGGCCACCGTCGTGCCGTTCCTGCGCACCGCAAAAGCACGCCATGACCTGTCGATTGCGGACATCGCCGAAGACTTCTACGTCTCATACGAAATGGCGGCGCACCGTTTCACCAACCTGGCCACTCGCCACCTCGACCTGCCGGTGCACTTCTTGCGCGCTGATAGCGAGGGGCTGATCGGCAAGGCCTACGAGAATGACGGGGTGCCGTTTCCCACCGACTCCGGCGGGGCTATCGAAGGCCAATGGACGTGCCGCTCGTGGGGCGCTCGCGTGGCGCAGAAAGCAAATGACATTTTTGAGATCCACTACCAGTACACCGACACCCCCGACGGCGCCTACTGGGACGCCACCTACGTCGAGGCGAGTGACCAGCCACGGCACGCCATCAGCGTCGGCGTGACCGAACGAAACGCCCGCTGGTTCCGCGGCAGCGACACCAAGACGCGCCACACCTCCATCTGCCCGGCCGCCTCGTGCTGCCGCCAGCCCGCCGGCGTTCTGGCCAAGCGGTGGCAAGGGATGATCTGGCCCCTCAGCAACCAGCCGAGCTACCTGCATCCCGGCCACACCGTCGGCAGCTACCCCGGCGTCGATCTCATCGACGTCTACGAATTCCTTGAAGCCCACACCCCCGACGGCGGTGCGCCGAACCCGGGCGTATGAGCGCGCTGTAGATGTCTGCGTAGCCACGGCGCAAGGCGTACCGATGAGCCGTGGCCAGCGGAGACTATGCCGTGGCGTCCAACGCGGCGGAGAACGCGGCGAGGGCGAGATCAATCTCGGCCTCGGTAGTCACGAGCGGCGGCATCCAGCGGATGACGTTGCCGTAAGTACCGGCGTTCATGATGATGAGCTTTCCGTTGCGAAGGCAGTGCGTGATGATCGCTGCCACGCGGGCCGGGTCGGTGAACTGTGTGGCCACCATGAGGCCGGGGCCGCGCACCTGCACGATGTCGGGATGCTTTTCAGCGAGCTTGCGAAGGCCCGCACGCAGTTGTTCGCCGCGGGCGTTCACGTTGTCCATGAACCCGTCTTCGGTGAGGATGTCGAGCGTGGCCATGGCTGCCGCACAGCCCATGGCGTTGCCGCCGTAGGTGCCGCCGTGTGAGCCGACGGGCCACTTGGCCATCAGCTCGGCCGATGCGCCGAGGACCGAGAACGGGAAGCCCGACGCGATGCCCTTGGCGGTGCAGATGATGTCGGGCACGACGCCGCTGTGCTCGATGGCGAACATTTTGCCGGTACGGCCGCAGCCGGACTGCACTTCATCGGCGATAAACAAGATGCCGTGCTCTTTACAGATGGCGCTCACGCCCTGCAGGAATCGAGTGGACGCCTGGATGTAGCCACCCTCGCCGAGCACCGGCTCCATGATCATGGCGGCCGTCTCTTCAGGCGCGGTCATCGACTTCAACAGATGCCGCAGACCGGCCAGCGCTCGATCATCCTCAGCATCAGTGTCGGCCGCCATCGGGTCGGGGAACGGGGCGACGAAGATACCGGCGGGTAGCGGCGAATGGCCGGCACGATAGCCAGTCTTGGACGTGGTCATGGCCATGGCTAGGTGGGTGCGGCCATGGAAGCTGCCCGAGAACACGATGACGTTCGGGCGTTTGGTGGCCTGCTTGGCCAGCTTGATGGCGGCCTCGGTGATCTCGGCGCCAGAGTTGGCGTAGAAGAACGTGTCGATGTCGCCGGGGGCCAACGAAGCCAGACGAGCGGCGAGTGGTTCGAGCACGTCGTGTTTGTAGACATTCACCTGCGCATGGATGAACTTGGCGGCCTGATCACTGATGGCCTTTACGACATGCGGGTGCGAATGGCCGGTGGACGTGACGGCGATACCCGACGAGAAATCGAGGTACTGCTCACCGTCGACGGTTGTGACCCACGAACCCTTGCCTGACACAACCTGCAGATCTGTGACCGAGAACCAAACGGGGGCGAGATGAGAGCCCATTAGTGCACCTCCTTGTGCTGCGCTCAGTCTACGCCTGACCGCCCTGGCGGTGTAGTCGTTCGCTGCCAAACGACCCTTTCCAGGCTTGCTAACCTGCGGCCATGACCGACGTCGCCTACGACCGCTTGCGAGTGCTGTTTCCGGACCATCACGGCATTGCCCGCGGCAAGTACGTGCCCGCCAAGTTT
The DNA here is from genome assembly GCA_043730435.1 of Acidimicrobiia bacterium. Lineage (GTDB taxonomy): Bacteria > Actinomycetota > Acidimicrobiia > Acidimicrobiales > Ilumatobacteraceae > JANMCE01. The sequence continues at coordinate 2,526 of JAYTKG010000481.1, forward strand.
GCCGGGCATCGCACCCACCACTGCGTGTCGCTATTCAATCTCGACTTCGACCGCACCATGATCGACGCACCTGGCGGCATGTTGTTGGAAGGATCCCCCGATGTTGATGTGTCGTTTGAACACGCCGACATTCGCGCCAGTTGGGAGGACGAGCGCACCGGGATCGTGGTCGGTGATCTTTCCTATCGCGATTCCCCATTCGCGATCGCGCCGCGCACCATTCTGCGTAATGCCATCGATGCCTGGTCCAAGCACGGCGTGAAGCCGATGGTGGGCATTGAGCTCGAGGCGTACATCCTGCAGCCCGACGGTCGTGGTGGATGGACCGAGTGGGATACGCCTCGGGCGTTTGTGTACGGCACCGGCAATTCCGTCGATCCGACCGGATTGATGGACGACATTATGTGGACCGCCGAACGGGTCGGGTTGCCTCTTGAATCGTTGAACAGTGAGTACGACACGCCCCAGTTCGAGCTCACGTTGGAGTACGGCGATGCGTTGCGACACGTCGATGACATCTTCCTCTTCAAAGTGATGTGCCAAGAGCTTGCAGCCAAGCGCGGCCTCTTGCTGACCTTCCTCGGCAAGCCGTTCAACGGCAAGGGCGGCAGCGGTCTGCACGTCAATCTGTCGATGCAGAACAAGCGCGGCAAGAACGCATTCCTCGACGCCAAGGGTCCGAGCGGCCTTTCGTTGCTTGCGCAACAATCCATCGGCGGTCTACTGGCGCATCACGAAGCGATGGCCGCGTTCTGCGCTCCGACTGTCAACGCGTACAAGCGGCTGCGACCGGCGATGATGTCGGGCTATTGGGCCAACTGGGGCGTCGATCATCGTCACTGCACCGTGCGTATTCCGGCCGACAACAACGAGGGTAAACGCATCGAGCACCGCACGAGCGACGGAGCAGCCAACCCCTACCTGGCCACCGCCGCGGTTCTGAACGCGGCCCGGCTCGGGGTTGAGGCTGGTCTGGCGCTCCCGCCGCAGGAAACCCTTGATGGCATCGAGTCAGCCGGCACAACAACCAGCCACGTTCCCGACAACCTCAGCCTGTCGATGGACGCCCTAGTGGCCGACGCCGCGTTCAGCAAGGCCATGGGTGGCGCCCCGGTGGTGGACTATTGGACCGCAATTAAACGCGCCGAACACGACAAGTTCATGGCCGCCGTCACCGACTGGGAACTCAACCACTACCTCGGCTTCCTCTAGTTCGGGAGGCTTCGCGATAGAACCTTGTCGTGCTCCACGGGAATAAGACCGGTGTCGAGATGTCCCTCCAGCTAACTGATTTCGGCATGCAGATGGTCGCCTCGAAACACCTTCGCACACACCCCGAAGCGTCGGAGGAACAGGTTACGGCGCGTGTCCGAGAGTGGTTGCTCGACCGACCGGGAGCGCCCGACGGCGACTGCCCAGGTCGGCCGTGGCAGTGGCGCAACGACCAGTGAATCCGCTTGAGCGGTCCCTCCGGTCGGCTGCGTCAGACCTCGCTCAACGGTCGGGTGGACAATGAGGGTGGACGACGAAGGCATGTGTTACTGCTTCGCTCCTATGGACCGAGGCAGCCGCCAATTAGGTTTGGGTCCATCAGGGTGAACGTACAGTCTGAACTCACCAGCCATTCTGGCGAATGTGACCTGTGGCTTGTCATTAACCCGCATGGATGCAAAAAAACATCCACCGCTGCGCCACCTCGCCCCATCAGAAAGAACGCTTCTGACGCAGAACTCAGTCCTGCGGAAGTTCGCGGATTTCGACGGTGCCGCCGGCTTCGTAGACGGGGTTGCCGATGACGAGCTTCTTCGCCTCAGTGATGTTTGGTGCTTGGATGACCAGGTAGCCGATGAGGTGCCCCGTGATGGCTTTCGGTGTTCCGGACTTCACCATGCAGATGCCTCGGTCGTCGATGCTGCTGCCTCCCTCGAAATGGCCGCTCGCTTCAAGCTTCGTGAAGTACGGGGCCCAATCGCCCTCAGGCTTCTTTGCGTCATCATGCATCAGCAGCATGTAGTCCTTCATTGCAGGCCCTTTGGTCACAGTCATGGCGCAAGCCTGCCACTTCGTCCAACCACGACGCTGACAGGCCTATTGACGAAAGGAGCTGAGCGACCTTTGTTGCTGTCCGTCGGCATCGAAGTTTGCGGGGTCAAGCCACTGCTCGAACGCCGATTTGATCACGGGCCATTCGGTATCGATGAAGGCGTACCAGGCGGTGTCTCGATTGCGCTGTTTCACGACGGCCGCTTGGCGGAAGACGCCTTCAAACTGGAAGCCGTAGCGCAACGCCGCCAGCCGGGACGGTTCGTTGAGCGCGTTGCATTTCCACTCGTAGCGGCGATAACCCAGCTCATCCAGGCAGTATCGCATGAGTAAGAACATGGCCTCGGTACCCATGGGCGTGCGCTGAATACGGGGCGAGTAGGCAATCCAACCGACCTCGATCGAGCCGTTGGCGGGGTCGATTCGTAACAGCGACGCGGTGCCGACTGCCTTGCCAGTCGCCGTGCTGAGAATGGCGAAATGCATCGGATCATCCGTTGCCGCATTCGCCGCAGCGAAGGAGCGATAGGCGTCTCGCTCGGTGAAGCGCTCCGTCGGAAGATACGTCCAGTCGTTTCCATCCGGTGCATCGAGGTATGCCTCAAACAGATCGTCGGCGTGCTGCTCGACGTTCAGCGGTTCCAGCCAGCAATACTCGCCGCGGAGAACAATCCGTTCCGGCCTCGGCCGAGGTGTCCAGTCGGGCAGCGCAGCCCCGATGGGTTGGCCAGCGTCGTTCGTCTCAGCAGTCACCGAGGCAGGCTAGCGGGAGGCCGCGAAGAGAGACGCCGACTTAACCAGCCAGACAAGCGCCGGATCGGGCTGCTGCATCATCTCCGGATGCCACTGCACTGCGTACACCGCGCAGCCGGGCATCTCCATGGCTTCCACCACACCATCGTCGGCATGCCCGGTGGCCACGAGACCTTCGCCGAGGCGGCCAATGGTCTGGTGGTGCAAGCTGTTCACCCCGGCGCTGCTGCCGTACAGCTCGGCAGTGAGCGAGCCGGGCGCGGCCACCAGGTGGTGCGCAGCAACCGATCGGTCTTCCTCGAACCGCGGGTGTCCTGCTCCCTCGTGGCGGTCGACGTGCTGTACCAACGTGCCGCCCATCAGCACGTTGAGCAGTTGTGCCCCTCGACAAATCGCAAGCACCGGCACCTTTTGATCGATGGCGGCGCGCAGAAGTGCCAGCTCCCAGTCGTCCCGATCGGGTTCGGTGACGCCCAGGCCGTCCTCGCGCTCCGCTCCGTATCTGGACGGGTCGACATCGGCACCACCGCTAACGACAAGCCCGTCGAGCCGAGACATCATGTCCAAGACATCGGCGTCGCGTGTGAGTTCAACCGGTAGCCCGCTAGCGGCCGCGACCCCGGCGGGGTACTCGGTGAAATGCAGGTCAAATTCCGCGTCGTGCAGGGCGCTCGGCATATAGGCCGCGAGGCGACTGATAGGCCAGCGACGGCCGGAGATGCCGATGAGTGGGCGTGGACCTGACGTCACAGAGGGCAGTGTATCGTTCGGGAGCAAACGATTAGTCGGCTCAGGTCGGAGACGGAGGAATGATGGGCGAGATTATCGGGGCCGCCTTCGTTGCTCATGTGCCCACCATAGTTTTGCCCGAGCACATTCGTCGGGAGCTGAACGAAGGTGGCGAGATCTCGCTCGTGCCCTCACTGCATCAGATCCGCACCGATTTTCTCGACCCACTCCAGGCCGACACCTTCGTCGTCTTCGACACGCACTGGTTCACCACCGTCGAGTTCGTGGTAGCGGCGCATCAACGACGACACGGTAAGTACACCTCGGAGGAACTCCCCCGCGGCATGAGCCAGATGCCGTACGACGTTCCGGGCGACCCCGAACTCGCCCATGCCCTCGCCGCGTTGGCCGAGCCGCGTGACGACATGTGGATTCACGCCTCTGATGATCCGTACCTGCCGATCCACTACCCCACCGTCAATCTGCTGCAGTTCCTCCAACGGGACGAACGCTGGATGTCGATGGGCGTTTGCCAGACCGGCGAGGCGACCGACTTTTTGCTGGTCGGCCAACTGCTTGCAGATGCAATTACCTCGCTCGACCGACGGGTGGTGCTGCTGGCCTCGGGCGGGATGTCGCACACCTTCTGGTCGCTGCAGGAACTTCGCCAGCACGAAGCTTCCGACCCTGTTCACGTCCGCACTGCTGCGGCGCGCGCTGCCGATGAGCAGATCCTCCAGTGGTGGGCCGAAGGCGATCATCGATCCGTCGTCGAGTTCTACGAAAGCTACCGCCAATTCAAACCCGAAGGGCGCTTCGCCCACTATCTGATGATGCTGGGAGCACTGGGCGGAGTGAGTTGTCAGGCACCGGGAATTCAGAGATCCGACTACGAGAATTCGGCCGGTACCGGCCAGGTGCACGTCACGTTCGCCCGACCGGAGGGCGGCTGGACGGGCGGCTGAACTCGTCCAGGCCTAGAGGCCTTGGACCCTTGCCCATCGGGATCCGCGATGCGTACGTCAGGCCCTCGCTGTATGGCCCGGCGACGGAGGCACAAGCGGCATGCCCCGACGCCCCGGATGGGACGGGAAGCCACTTCTGGCGTAGCGGGATACGCTGTCGTTCGGTACCGTTCGAACCTCGTAGGATCTCGGCCGATGACAAGGCGATTGACCACAAATCACGCGGGCGACCTTGTCGCGGCCGAGCGGGACATTCGCGACCGCATTGGTGATCGCGGGCTGGACGTAGCGGCCATGTCGGCGATCTCGAACATCTACCGAGCCGCCACTGTTGTGCGCAACCACATGGAGCAAACCGTGCTCGCCGAACACGAGCTCAGTTGGGGTGGCTTCACCGTGCTTTTCGTGTTGTGGATCTGGGGTCCACAGGAAACCCGCCACCTTGCTGAGGAAGCAGGCGTATCGAAGGGGACGCTCACCGGCCTAATTGCCACGCTGACCAAGCGCGAGCTCGTCACCCGCGCTGCCCATGCCGACGACAAGCGTCTCGCCATCATCTCATTGACGACCAAAGGGCTTTCGACCATAGAGACGGCGTTTCCGCGTTTCAATGCGGAGGAAACGGCTGCGGCCGCATCGTTGTCGCTGAAACAGCAGAACCAGCTGGCATCATCGCTGCGCAAGATCATCCGCACCTTCGACGCAGACGCCGAGACGTCATGAGCACTCCCCTGTCCACCGTTCTGTTGGGTGGTGCTCGTTCGGGCAAGAGCGATCTCGCCGTGCGCATGGCACAGGCCTGGGGAGGCCCGGTCACGCTCATTGCCACGGCAGAAGCCTTCGATGACGACATGACGGCGCGCATCGCCCGCCATCGCCTTGACCGCCCGGCGGATTGGTCGGTCGTTGAGGAGCCCATCGACCTTGGCTATGCCCTCCACAACGCCGCCGACGACCATCTGGTCCTTATCGATTGCCTCACCGTGTGGGTCAGTACGCTGATGTTCCGCAACTACACCGAGGACGACATTCAGGCCCGTGTCGCCACCATGCTCACGGTGGTTGCTCGCCGCACCGCACCAACCATTTTCGTCTCCAACGAAGTAGGCCTTGGCGTGCATCCCGAGACCGACATGGGCCGCCAGTACCGAGACATTCTCGGGCGCGTGAATCAACGAGTGGTAGCGGGTACCGATCGGGCGTTCTTCCTTGTGGCTGGTCGGGCACTGCCGCTGTTGGACGGGGCCGATCTCTGGTGAGCGGCTTCCGAAGCGCGGTCACCTTCCTCACCCGCATCCCCATTGGAGATGGTCCGAAACCGAACGTGGCGGGCGCACCGGCGTGGTTCGGCGTGGTGGGGCTGCTGATCGGAGCAGCCTGCGGCGGCGTGTACGCGGGCGGCTCATGGCTCGTCGGGCCACTGCCTGGCGCTGCATTAGCTATCGGGTTCGGCGCTCTCGTGACCGGTGCGTTTCACCAAGACGGTCTGGCCGATACCGCCGACGCGTTTGGCGGTGGCTGGACCGTCGAGCAGCGCCTGGAGATCTTCAAAGACTCCCGGCACGGCACCTACGGCGTCATGTCTCTCGTCGTCGTTGTCGCACTCCAAATCACCGCCCTCAGCACGCTGGGTATGCGGGCCGGCCTCATGGCGCAGATCGGCGCTCACGGCCTCGGCCGGAGCGGTGCTGTCCTTGTCATGATCCTGCTACCGTCCGCTCGAGCCGATGGCCTCGGCGCAAGCCTCGGAGCAAACGTGTCCAGAAGGATGGTCGGATTGAGCACCGCGTTTGTCACCGTCCTCGTGGTATCCGGCGCTGGCTTCGGCGGCATTGTCTTGCTGGTCGCAGCATTCACCGCGTTGGTGATCATCGCGGCCCTTTCGATGCGAAAGATCCGCGGCGTGGTCGGTGACGTGCTGGGAGCCGCCGAGCAGCTCGTGGAAACGACTGTGCTGGTGACCGCAGCTGCCCTCGCTGCCCATGGGCATACTTGGTAGTCGATCATCCGCACACACCACCTCACCACCTCGACGAACATCACCGTTCTTGCGGCTTCGCCGCACTGCCCCCGACATCCCGGCTACTTGTCGCGACTGCATCAGCCTTATCGGTGCATTGCACTGCACCATATCGAACGGCTCTCGCGGTGCACTCGGATGCACCGATAAGTCCGACGCGTCGAAACTCTTTCCCTGGCTGCGACGCCAGACGCGCCAACGCACCCGAGCCAGCACGCCGGCCAAGCGTGGCCATCGTAAAATGGCGGGTCGGCGGTAGCCTGCCGAGGTGCCATCGTCGTCGCCCATCAGTCGTGTCCGAATAGTGGTGGTGAATTTCAACGGCGGCGAGTTCTTGGGCCGGGCCATCGACGCGCTGATCGCCACCGTCACCTCGTGCGCCGTCGAGCTTGTGGTTGTTGACAACGCCTCCACTGACGGTTCCGTCAACGACTTCGACACTCGATTGCCGGCGGTCCGGCTTATCCGCAGCCACACCAACCTCGGCTTCGCTGGTGGCAACAACCTGGCGCTTCGCGATCTCAGCGGCATCGATGCCGTGGCGCTGGTGAACAGTGATTGCTTCGTCACCCCCGCATGGCTCAATCCGCTGATCGCCGCGCTCGATGCCGATGAGCGCGTTGGTGCGGCCAGTCCGAAGATCCTTTTCGACCGACGTTGGCGGCCGGTGACCATCACGTCGCCCACGTTTGTTCCCGGAAATGAAGATGGCCGCACGCTCGGGGTGCGGGTGCACGATGGCCCGAGCCCGGTCATGTTCGGCAAGGGCTTCAGTCATCACGAGCAGAGTTTTCGCTGGACCGAGGGTGCGGAAGCCGAGTTGTTCGTGGCCGACAAGGAACCAGCGCTTCTTCGGCTGGCGGCGGAGCGAAACAAGCAGATCACGCTCAATGGACGCACCGTAGATGTCACCGAAGAACCAACCGACCTGACCGTCCCCAGCGACGAGCCGGTCGACGTGATCAACAATGCTGGCAATGCGCTCACGGACATGTGGTGGGGAGCGGAGCGCGGCTTTCGCGAGGCCGATAGGGGCCAGTGCGACGAGGCCGGCGACATCCCGGGCTGGTGCGGCGCTTGTGTGCTGCTGCGAACCGACTATCTGCGTGATGTCGGCCTCATGGACGACCGGTTCTTTCTCTACTTCGAGGACACTGACCTGTCGTTGCGGGGCGCCAAACGGGGGTGGCGATATCGTTACGTGCCGACCAGCGTGGTGCGTCACGGTCATGGCCTGTCGTCGGGATCGGCCAGCGGTCTCAGCCGCTACTGCACGGAGCGCAACCGTCTGGTGGTCATTGCCCGCCATGCCCCCAGGGCAACAGCGGCAAGGCTGTTAGCAAAGGCCACCGTCGATGCGACCAAGGCCGCGCTGGCCAGGGATTCAGTGGAGGCCAAGCTCCGGTGGCGTTCGCTGGCCGGAGCCGCCCGAATGCTCGCAAGCCGGAAACCCGGGCCCATGGCCTCGGCCAACTAACCTGACCTGCCTTGAGAACGCGGTGGGTATGAGCACTCCTTTTGTCCGAATTGTGGTCCTGAGTTTTGATGGCAGCGCCCTCACGGCTGCCTGCCTCACCAGCCTGCGGCAACTCACCTATCGGCAGGATCGATACGAGGTGGTTGTCGTCGACAATGCGTCCATCGACGACAGCGTAGAAATGATCCGCCGGGACTTCCCATGGGTTGATCTGCGCGAGGAGCTTGAGAACCACGGCTTTGCGGGTGGATGCAACATCGGCATGCGTGACCTTCCCGCCCATGTTGACTACGTGGCGCTGCTGAACAACGACGCTACCGTCGACACAGAATGGCTGCAGGCCCTGGTGGACCATGCAGAGTCCGACCCGAAGATCGGCGCAGTGAGCGCCAAGATGTTGTTCGCTGATCGCTTCCGGGGCGTAGCCGTCACCGTTCCGGTCGAGCCGCACCCGGCCCTGCCCAAGTTCAGCGTCGGCGTGAAGATCACCGGCGTGCGCGTCGACGATGTTGCTCGTTGGGACGACATCACCTGGGGAGAAGGATGGCTGACGCTGCCCATCACCGAATCGGCCGATGATCCACCTGCGTACTTCTCGCTGAAGCCGACCGAAGTCCGCGTTATAAACAAGCCGGGCGAAGCGGCACCGAAGAAGTTGTCGATGCAACTATCGGCGCCATCAGTTCGCAAGGTCACGCTCGACAGCGGTCTCGGCGCAACCGTCGTGGACGTCACGCCTACCCCGCAATGGTTCGAGATGAAACTCACGCCCGACGCGTTCGATGTGATCAACAACGTCGGCTCCTGCCTGTTCGAAGGCGGCTTCGGCGGAGATCGTGGGTTCCTCGAACGTGACCACGGCCAGTACGACCAACGCGCCGACGTGTTCGCCTGGTGCGGCGGCGCAGTGCTCCTCAAACGCGCCTACCTCAACGATGTTGGCCTGTTCGACGAGCGATTCTTCGTCTACTACGAAGACACTGATCTGTCGTGGCGTGGCCGCCTGCTCGGCTGGAATCACACCTACGAACCCGGCGCATTGGTTCGCCATCAGCATTCTGCGTCCAGCGGCACAACGTCGGATGTTTTCCAGTTCCACACCACCAGAAACCGTCTCCTACTGCTGACCAAGCTGGCACCGTGGAAGGTCGCTGCACGTGCGGTTGCGGTGGAGACTCGCTACGAGGTGTCGTTCCTCTTGACCGAAGTGGTGAAGCCGTTGCTGCGAGCAGGCCGTCCCGCACCGCGGCGCAGTGCACTGCAAAAGAGGGTCTTGCAGAGTTACGCCAAGCTGCTGCCCAAGATGCTCAAAGATCGTCGTGATCTGTGGCGGCGACGCAAGATTTCTGACGGTGAGATTCAGAAGTGGATGGTGGTCAAGTGACGCGCATTGCCGTGTATGACCGCTACTGGAGCACTTACGGTGGCGGCGAACAGTTCGCCGGTGGCATCGCCAGCGTGTTATCGGAGCGCTACCAGGTGGACCTTCTGGGCCCACAGCCCGTCGACATCGAACAGCAGCGCGAGCGGTTGGGCCTCGACCTCAGTCGGTGCGATATGCGCCTCATCGACACCGAACGCGACGTCACCCGGGCCAGCGCCGATTACGACCTGCTGATCAACACGACGTTCCTCAGCAACGCTGCCTGCCACGCCCGGCGTGGCCTGTACGTCGTCCACTTCCCCGGCGCACTCACGAACCCCAAGACGCTCCGCATGGACGCCGCACGGCGTACCTTGACCCAGAAGCGCAACCAGCCAGCTGTCGTGTTCCGCGAGGGGTTCATGGCCGAACGGGCCGATGTCCGCGGTCGGTTAACCGATGGCGTGGGCCTGCTCGAGTTCTGCGGCCCAGCCGGAACCAAGGTTGAGTTGAAACTGTCGGCCGAGCGTTGGCCCGACGGCGAGCAGCCTGCGGTACAGGTGCGCACACCAGCTGGTGTTGTGTTCAACGAACCAATCGGGCGCGCCGATGAGGCCACCGCCACGTTCGAACTGGACGGTTCGCTACCGATGGTGGTGTGGGTTTCCTCGCCGTCGCACTCCCCCGAATCGGTCGGGCTTCCGTGGCATCTCAAACGGGTGGGCGCCGCCGTCACCGCCATCCGCATGGATGGCGTCGACATTGCTCTGACGGGTGGTCGCATCGCTACCAAGCTGCTGCCGCCTGACCGCCTTGGTTTTCTCGACACGTACCAACGGCTCGTCTCCAACGCGGTCTTCACCCAGGGATGGGTAGACAAGCTGTGGCACCAGAAGTCCGACGTGCTCTACCCGCCCGTCCGTCGGTTCGTCCCACCACCCGGCGTTGCCAAGGAGAACATCATCCTGTCGCTCGGCCGGTTCTTCGGCGCCGAGGGTGGCCACTCGAAGAAGCAACTCGAAATGGTGGAAGCGTTCCGCCAATTGTCCGAGTCAGGCGGCGCTGGCGACTGGACGCTGCACCTCGTCGGGGGTTGTAGCAAGGAGTACCGCGATTACGCAATGGCTGTGAAGCGGGCTGCGGTCGGGCTCAACGTGAAGGTGCACCTAAACGCACCCGGCGCACTGGTGCAGGACCTGCTCGGCAGGGCATCGATC
>JAYTKG010000482.1:0-2928 GCA_043730435.1 Acidimicrobiia bacterium
TTGGAACGGTCGCAACGTACCGAGGTCGAATATCGAGCCGAGGTCGACGAAGAACGCATCGGCGCGCTGGCCGGCGAACACCTTCACGGTCTGCCCGGAGCTCGGATCGGTCAGCTCGTGCACGGCCGATGCAGCCAGCGCCTCGTAGCCCGGCGTCGAGCGCGGGCCGACGTTCACCGGCGGCGTCGTCAGCCCCCTGCCCAGCACAGTGGCTCGCTTGCGTCCGCGCTTGCCACCCTGGCATGTCACCTGTGTCAGCGTGTAGGTCTGACGGCGGTTCCAGTTCGGATCGTCCAACGAGGCGATCGGGCCGGTGTTGTACAGGAACGTGTTCGGGTTTGTGTTGACGGTGTTGAACCGCAACTGGAAGACGATGTTCTCGTGGGCGTCGTTGTCGTTGTCGATGTTGATTTCGTAGAGCACGTCATCGCCGAACTCGTAGAAGTTCGGGCCACCGGCCGGCGACTGCCCCGGTAGGTAGCAGGCGATGAACGTCACGGTGTCGCCAGGTGTCCTGAAGGCGTACACGTCGGTGTTGTCGGCCACCGGGTCCTTGGAGATGGATGGTGCTTCGCGATGCGATGACATCACACCACCTCTTTGCGCGTGGTGCGAGCCAACTTGGCTACCAGCGACCTGTCGGTGAACGTGATCGCCTGTTCACCAACCAGGATCTCCAGTTCGCCCTTCTTGGCGTTGGTGACAGAGAGCATCACCGGAATGTCGAGTGCGGCCAGCTCGGTGGCGGACAGCTCGGTGGGCGCCCAGGCGCTAGTTGTGCCTGCGCTGGCGACGGTGGCCGCTGCCGCTCCGGCGAGTGCAGCTCCACCCCCGATCAGCGATCGTCGTGACAGGGTCATAGAAGATACCTCCCTCGTGCGAGCCGCAAGGTCGACTCATCGGCGACTCTATCAGAGCACACTGGCTAGTGGATCACTACAACTTTCCCTTTCCCCACAATTTCTTCGAGCGGCGACTGGCCCACCGTCTTCCGGGCCACAGCTCTCGCCACAACTCTGCGCCCCACCGGGTCCAAGATCGTCAGAAGCGATACTCTCGGCCTGCGAAGAGCGATTCGTGGTGGAGGTCTGTGGTGAACGGCGCACGGATGCGGTCTGCCCGGCTGCCGGCATTCATGGTGTTGGCTTGGGGCGGCGTGATGCTGGCCGGGTGCTCTGCCTCGCCGCGGGCGCTTGCGAAGGTCGAAGCAACGCCGACCGGAAATCCATTTCGAATCGGTCGCCCGCTCGTCATTGCTCACGCCGGGGGTGATGGGTTGTTGCCCGAGAACACGCTCTACGCCTACGAACACAGCATGGAGATGGGCGGCGATGTCATCGATGCAGACGTCTTCCTCACCGCTGATGGTGTGTCGATCGCATTTCACGACAGCACCCTGGAACGAACGACGAACGGCACGGGTCGAGTCGAGGACAAGTCCTACGCCGAGCTGGCGACGCTGGACGCGGCATGGAACTTCGAGCTCGATGGAGAGCACTCGCTGCGCGGCAAGGGCATAGCCATCCCGACCATCGAGGCCATCCTGCGAAGGTTTCCCCACACGCTGGTGACGCTCGACCTGAAGGACCTTCGGAGTTCGGCGGTGGAACCACCGCAAAGCAAACTGCGCACACAAGAACAAAGAAGAACGAGGCAGGACCCCAAGGCCAGCGGCTTAGCCATCGAGTTCGACCCAACTTACGAAACTGGTGGCCCCGGCGACGCTCTCAAACGCCGACGTTTTCGGCATCACCGACGCGTGGAAGGTGGACGCGATGACCACTGAACGGAGAAGGAATTCCTCTCCCGTCGCCAGAGCTACCTCGAGTTCCGCCGGGAAGTTCGACCATGTCGCCTGGATAGCTTGACGAGAACGGACTGCGATACCCGAGCAACCGTCCGGGTGTATTTGCGCGCCCGAAACAGGTCGGTCACCAACAAGACACCCCAACCGCGCACAAACCCGCCGCTCACACCCACAAAAGTGCCGAGAAACCACGCCAACGACCCCCAAATGGACCTAGGGCAAAGAGGTTGTAACCAAAAAACGGCACAGCTTGTAACTGTGCCGTGGTGGGGCTACACAGAATCGAACTGTGGACCTCATCCTTATCAGGGATGCGCTCTAACCGACTGAGCTATAGCCCCGAGCATTCGGGCACCGAATGTTATCGGTAATGGCCGACAACCTCAACCGAGTTCTTGGTCAACCGGGGGGATTGGCGCTTTTACCTTCGGCCGTCGATCACGCAAGACGCGGGCCAGCGGGGCCTCTCGCTCGATCACTTCTTCTTCGAGCACGGTGACCCGAATGCCGCCGACGAGGTCGGTGATGAGATTGAACAATGTTGCAGCGAGAACTGCCAGCCCGGTGAGCGCGACGGCTGCGAACAAACCGCCAGTCCAGGCACCATGAAAGATTTCACCGCCCTTGAATTGGAATCGTTCCCAGCCGAAGGATTCGAAAAACTTTTCGAGGTTGTCGATAGTGCCGGTGGAATACGCCACCTGCCACAACAAAACGCCGGCCGTCATCATGATGCCGTAGAGCACAAGACTGAACATCAGACCGACCTTGAACACGCTCCATGGATCGACGTGGCGGATGACACGGGTGACGCGACGCACACGTGGTCGGGCCCGACGCGGCGCTGCGGTAATCTTGGTCGCCCGCACGCTAGTGGGCCGCACAATCGCCGGTTCCAGCGCCTCGGTCTGAGGCTGCAATTGTGGGTGCGGCTGAGGAATTGGAACCATCGTGACCACGCTGGATGGCTCCGTATTGGGTGGCCCAACGATAGGTGGATCGCCAAGCGGCCGGTCAGCAGGCGGAGCAAGCGCCGTGACGGGCGCACTTGGTGCGGCGAATGCAATTGCCGTGACGGGAGCGGGTGCTGGGAGCGGGTTCGCGATGGGCACTCGGTTGGA
>JAYTKG010000483.1:0-1577 GCA_043730435.1 Acidimicrobiia bacterium
GAGTGACACGCGCTTGACGGCCTTCGCACGCAGTTGGGGTTCGCTGCACGGCGATGGACTCGTCGCGGAGACGTATCGGCGATTCCCGTACTATGCCACTCGTAGCGAGATCGCTGAGCAGGTCCTCGCGGGCGACGGACCCGCGCTTCGTGAGATCGAAGCTGCACGACCGCCGAAAATGCCCTCGACCCTGTGCACCATCGGCTACGAAGGGCACTCGCTGGAGCGATACCTGAATACCATCATCCGCGCCGGCACGACAATACTTTGTGATGTCCGGAGGAATCCGATCAGCCGCAAGTACGGGTTCTCGAAGACAACGCTGTCGCGGGCGTGCGAAGGGGTCGGGATCCGCTACGAGCACATCCCTGAACTCGGGATAGCGTCGGACAATCGTCGCGAACTCGATTCGCAGGAAAGTTACGACGCGTTGTTCGAGGTCTACGAGCGAGACTATCTACCGGGACAGGTAGAGGCGATCCGCAGGATTCAGCACTGGATCAGCGACGGCGAGTGCGTGGCACTGACGTGCTACGAGCACCTCTCCCATCAATGCCATCGGCACTGCGTCTCCGATGCGCTGGCAGAGTTGTCTGGCGGTGCTCTCAAGCCGCAGCACCTATGAGGCAAGGGTGAGTCGCGAGCGGATCCTGATCACGGTGAAGACCTACCCTACGCTGTCGAAGAAGTACGGTGAAACCGTATGCACGGCGGGAGTGAGGGAGGACGGCACCTGGGTCCGTCTATATCCCGTACCTTTTCGACGTCTTGAGGAAAGTGAGCAGTACAGGAAGTTCGACTGGGTGGAGTGCCGCGTCGCGAGAAACACCTCTGATCCGCGTCCTGAATCATTTCGGCCCGTCGACCATGCTGAACTACAGGCCTCTGGCCATATGGGAACCGGCGACGAGTGGCGGGATCGTCGCGAGCTGCTTCTGAACACCGCCAAGGTCTACGATCGCCTGGACGACTTGATTGCCGGCGCCAAGTCGAACGAGCTCTCTCTCGCCGTTTTCCGGCCGACACGAATCTTGGACTTCGTTTGGGAAGAAGAGGATCCCGCGTGGGACCCGAAGAAGTTGGCGGAGATACGGGCAAACCATGAACAGCTTGGTCTCTTCGATGCGAAGACATGGGACCACACCTTCAGGGTGGTCCAGAAGCTGCCCTACGCGTTCTCCTACAAGTTCGAAGACGCGGCGGGGAGGAAGAGTGAATTGCAGATTTTAGACTGGGAAGCAGGCGCGCTCTATTGGAATTGCCTGCGTTCGACCGATGGCGATCAGACCGCGGCATTAGGCAAGGTTCGCCAGAAGTACTTCGATGAGTTCACAAAGAAGAACCTCCATTTCTTCCTCGGCACCACGCAGCAATTCCACTTCGTTGCGCCGAATCCCTGGGTCATCATAGGCGTGTTCCCCATCCCTCACGAAGTCCAAGCCGCATTGCTGAGACCTTACGATCACGATGCACTGCCTAACAACGGCACACCGAATGCGCCACATTTGAACGCCGTCGAAATCGAACAGGCTGTCTCCGACCTTTTCGCCGAGCCGCTCGATCAGGTGGAGTTTCCG
>JAYTKG010000484.1:0-9469 GCA_043730435.1 Acidimicrobiia bacterium
ACGTCGTGATGGTCGAGCCGCCAGGTGGCTCCACGTTGCGGGCGCTGCCCCGCTTTCGTACCTGGGGGCGTAACAAACGCAGCGTCCAGATCGACCTCACCACTCCGACCGGCCGTGACGAACTCGAATCGCTGCTGACCAACGCCGATGTGCTCCTTCACTCCATCACCCCGACCGTGCAATGGCGTCGGCCGCCGCAACCTTGATGGCCATCTATCAGCAAGACACGACCGGTCGCGCCACCGACGTCGCCGCCTCACCGTTAGGCACCGGCGCCACGCCGACCGAGCCATGAACGGGTAAACGTTCCTGCGCCTCGACTGCACCCTGGTTCCCGTGCCTCAGCTCGACAACTCGCAGACGATGGTCGGTCCCGGCCAACGCATCATCGAAACGGAAAATGGCTGGATCGCTATCGCTGCGAGTTCCGCTCAGCAGATCGCAGCTATGAGCGCAGCGTTCGGCGTCTCGACCCCCAGCGAGATTCCCGAGGCTGCCCGAAACCGGTCACAAGGTGAGCTCCTCGCCGCGTTGTTCGCTGCAGGCGTACCCGCAGCGGCCGTGTTGCAAGAACAGCGCGGGCCGTTCTCATCGCTGGCGGTGCGGCCCTACCTCGATACGCGTAAGGTATACTTTACGAAAGTTGATGTTACGCGTTTGGAGGCAAGGGTGAAACCAGCTGAGTTAATAGGACGCGAGGCCGAGTGGTCTGCGCTGGAGACCTTTGCCGTTACCCGTGAGCCACTCGGCGGCGTTGGGCTTCTCTACGGACGGCGCCGCACGGGCAAGAGTTTTCTGCTTCGGCAATTGGTGAGGGCTGTCGGCGGGTTCTACTTTCAGGCGACCGAGAGCGAACGAACCGATGCGCTCACCGAGTTCGGTGGCGCGGTCGCAGCAGCAGAGGCTGAGCGAACAGGGCGCCCCGCCGAACCGATTCGGTATGCCGATTGGAACAACGCGCTGAGTCGGCGCGAAGGGCTTGTCGTCATCGACGAACTGCCGTACTTGTTGCGCCACAGCCCCGAGTTGCCGAGCGTGTTGCAACGACTGGCTGACGAGGCCACGAACGGAGCCCGCCCGCCCGTTCGGTTCGTGCTTTGCGGCTCATCGCTGTCGGTCATGACGTCTTTGCTGCGTGGTCAGGAACCGTTGCGGGGACGCGCAAGTCTTGATCTACTGCTTCGCCCCATGAGCCATGACTCGATCGGCGCTCTCTGGGGGATCGAAGACCTCGACGTAGCCATTCGCATTGACGCGATCTTCGGTGGTGCACCCGGCTATCGGTCGCTCACAACAGGAGTGCCGACCTCGGCCGAGGATTTGGGTCGATGGTTGAGTACCAACGTACTGAACCCAACTCACGCGTTGTATCGAGAAGACGACTATCTCCTCCAAGAGGAGCGCACCATCACCGATCGAGCGCTCTATGGATCCCTGCTTCGGGCGATCGCCGCCGGTGTCGCAACGCAGTCCGAAATGGCTGCTCGGCTTGGCCGCAGCAGAGAAAGTCTGACCCATCCACTTTCGACGCTGATGAAGGCCGGTTTCGTTCGGCGTCTGGAGGACATTCTCACCGGTGGCAGACCACAGCATGTGCTGGCGGACCCGATCATTCGCTTCATTCGTCTGGTCGTTGACCCTGCCCGGCCGCTCTTGGACGAATACCGCTGGATCGACGTCTGGAATCGGGCGGCGCATCAGATGGACGCGAACATCTATGGACCGCATCTTGAGGACGTTGCGCGCCGGTGGGCATTGCTCGGTTACCAACCGCAGAACGGATTCGTCACCAGGGTCGGAAGTTCAAAGGTCGCAGACCCCGTCAAGCGTACGTCGATGCAGATCGATGTTGTAGCCCTTGGCGATGCAGGCGATGGCAGCGACGCCATCAAACTCATTGGCGAAGTGAAGTGGTCACCGTCTGGGTTCGCACCCGGCGCTGTCGATCGACTCCGACGGACACGAGATTTGCTCGCCGCACAAGGCCACAACGTTGATGATTGCGATCTCGCGCTCATCAGCCGTCAGCAGCCGCGAAAGGTCGACGGTATTCGCATGGTCGACCTCGCTGACCTGTATGCCAGGTGACAGCGCCGATGTCTTGGCTGGTCTAGCGCGGGAAGTTGTAGACGCGGCGGGCGTTGGTCTCGGCGATTTTGCGGGCGCGACAGTAGGGGACGAGGGCGAGGGGGATCTGGCGTCCGGGCGCACCGGCACACCGTCGAGAATCCAGTCCTTCCAGGCACAGCTGCGCGTGGACGCCGTCTTCGTCCATGGCCTTTGTGCGCTCTTTGATGTCCCAGCAACCACGGCGCATGCATGCCCCGAACCAGCATGAGTGGCATGTTGAGGTTGGAAACTGCGTCCCAGAGGAACGAGAAATTGGGATGATCACCGTCGGCGACATCGCCCGATCGGCTGGGCGGTCGCAACCGCGCATATCGCCACACCCACGAACCGTCGGGTCGTTGGCGAGAATTGTGCAGGATGCCTCGTCGTAACGATGCGACCGTGCGGGTCGGGTTGTGTTCGATGGTGCGGGCCAGCAGCGAATCGAAGTCGTCGAACGATTCGCGGCCATTGATGAAGTTGGTGATCGCCAATGATTTCTTGGCGTTCACTCCGGGGGTCACATCAACCAACACCGGCGTTGGGAGCGAACACCCGAATGGCGGTCATCGCCGCCCACCTTCGTCGATCGGAATCAAAACGGGGACCACGAAGGAGCCGCCGGGCAGTGGTTCGAGACGGGCCATGACCCGCATGCCGACAGCGACCTGATCAACGTCGATATCGAGCACTTGGCCGGGCAGACGCAACCCTGGTTGTTCATCGATGTCGACGAGCGCGACGGCGTAGGGGACCTTGTCGAAGTCGGGCGCGGGCTGCGTGGTGGCAGAACGGACCATTCGGTGGAAGTGGTCATGATGGCCGATCCTTCCCGTAGATGATGGCGCCGCCGTACGGGCCCAGCAGGCTCTGCAACCGTTGGAGGCGCTTGGTGTCTTGGCTCACGTGTCGTCCTTGCCATGGTGTGGCCGGGGGAGGGCTTCCCTTCGGTCCTGTTCGATCTCGCCGGCTACGACAAAGCAGCCTGTACCGTCGGGTCGGCTTTCCTGCTTCCGGGTGTCGCCGTGGGCGCTACCGGTGACATCGTGGGCCTCCGGTCGTTCTTCGACGGTTGGGGTTACGTACATCTTTATCGCAACGATGCCAGCGGCAAGCTCACAGAACTCGACACGTGGGCGATCCCCGAAGCGATGAACCCTGCCAACGCAACGGGTAAGGGCGACCTTTCGGTGCACGAAGTCGCAACCTCGTCGGTCGACTCGAATCTTGCCTACTTCTCGTACTACTCGGGCGGCTTCCGTGTCGCCAAGATCAACAGCAGCAACAAGATCGAGCAGGTTGGGCACTTTATCGACGAGGGCGGCAACAACTTCTGGGGTGTGCAGACGTTCATGCACAACGGAGAAGAGTACGTCGCCGCCAGCGACCGTGACTTCGGCCTCTCATCTTCAAGTACAACGGCGGCGCCTGACCACGCGTGGCGCGCTAGCGACCAGACGGTCGCTAGTGCGCTCGGTGGCATGCCGGGTCGAAAGGCTTCGCTGCGATCACCGAACTTCTCTCGTGGCCTGTGCGGAAAGCCGCACGCACGACTTGAAGGAGAGTGGGGAAACAGACCGGCAGCGGCACTGCGTCCTTGACCACAAATGGGGACCCGACCACAACGATCGCAACAGGAGCTGGTGAATGGTGAGACCCTGTGGGCGTTGCTGCAGGATTGGGTCCGGCGAACCCCGACGCTCCGATGTGGATCGATGAACACGATCGCCGGCTCACCTTCGCCGAGTATTTGATGTGGACGGAACGGGTTGCGGCCGGGTTAGACAGCCTCGGTATCCGGGAGGGTACGGCCGTCAGTTGGCAACTACCGAAAAGCTTGAGACCGCCGTGTTTTGCATGGCGCTCTCCCGGCTGGGTGCGGTGCGGAACCCGATCATCGCGCTGTATCGCGTGCGTGAGGTTGGCGCGCTGCTGCGTATTTCCGAGGCTCGTTGGTTCGCCACACCCGGCGTTTGGCGAGGGTTCGACTACACCGCGATATGGGGTGACGACGCTCGGCGGTAGCACCGCGCACTATCAGGGCGTTCCTCCAGCACACCGCAGCATGCTGGAAGCCAACGATGGACGCCATCACCGCGGCCGACAGCGAGGTCTGCATGCTCGCCGTGGACCTACCCGGTCGGCGGGCTCGCTGCCAGCTGCTGTCGCAAAATGGAGGTTCGCCAACGGCATGACCGATGAGCAGAAGCGCCAAGTCGTCGCCGGACTGGTTGCCGACAGCGGGGTCGTGACGCGGGAGAACGTCGGCCGTTCAGGTATGCCCGATCTACCGACGACCTGGATCGTCACACTGAAGGACAACTCGCTTCGCCCACCCGCCCAGCGCCAGTCGATCGCCAAACTCGGCAATGTCGACGAAGTCATCGAAATCGATGCCTGTCACAACCCCATGATCAGCGAACCGACCCTGTTGGCCGGCCTGCTCCTCGCACGCGTCTGAGCGTGGCGGTGATCAACCAACGGAATATAGGTGAAGAATTTTACCGGCGATGGAACAGAGTGGTTACAGGTGTCCTAATCTGACAGTCATGCGCGAGTTGTTCACGGAGGAGCACGAGGCGTTTCGTGCGTCGTTCGCGGCGTTCATCGCGAAGGAGATCTCGCCGAAGTACACCGACTGGGAGGCGGCCGGTATCGGACCTCGCGAGATGTATACGTCGGCGGGTTCGTTCGGCTTCCTCGGCATGGCCATTCCCGAGCAATATGGCGGGGGCGGCAGCAACGACTTTCGTTTTAACCAGGTCATCGCCGAAGAACTTGCGGCTGTCGGTATCGGCGGAGCCGGGCTCGGCATCACCTTGCATAACGACATCACGACGCCCTATTTCGTCGACTACTGCAACGACGAGCAGGCCGCCCGCTGGCTGCCCGGTATCGCGTCCGGCGAACTCATTACCGCCATCGCCATGACCGAGCCGGGCACCGGCTCCGACCTGGCCAGCATCGCAACCACGGCGATACGTGATGGCGATGAGTATGTGCTCAACGGAGCCAAGACATTCATCACCAATGGGATTAACGCCGATCTGGTGATCGTCGCAGCCAAAACCGACCCGACCCAGCGTCATGCCGGTCTGTCGTTGCTGGTCGTCGAGCGGGGCATGGCCGGATTTGAGCGGGGCCGCAACCTTGAGAAGATCGGGATGCACAGCCAGGACACGGCCGAGTTGTTCTTCGGCTCTGTGCGGGTGCCGGTTGCCAACCTGCTCGGCTCGGAAGGCAACGGATTCCGCTACCTGACGGCCAACCTGGCTCAGGAGCGGCTGTCGATAGCGGTCACCGGCGTTGCTGCCGCTCGGGCTGCCCTCACCTGGACGGTTGACTACGCCCGTGAGCGCACTGCGTTTGGCAAGCAGATCGCGGAATTCCAAAACACAAAGTTTGTGCTGGCCGAGATCAAGACCCAGGTCGATGTCGCCCAGGCCTACATCGATCAGTGCGTGCTCAAGCTGAACGCCGGCACGCTCGAACCGGCCGAGGCAGCGCAGGCTAAATACTTCTGCACCGAACTACAGCAGCGAGCCACCGATCGTTGCCTGCAACTCTTCGGCGGCTACGGCTACATGACCGAGTACCCGATTGCTCGTGCTTATGCGGATGCCCGCATCACCTCCATCTACGGCGGTACAACCGAAGTCATGAAGATCATCATCGCAAAGTCCCTCGGGCTCTGACTCGCCCATTGCCCAGCTGAAATCAACCACCGAATGCACCACTACGATCCCGAGAGATGACCACCATGACGCAAGTTCCGCTTGTTGACTACCTCGTGCTCAATGACGGGGCTCCGCACCTCGTCGCCCATGAATGTACGAGTTGCGGCGCTCGCTATGCTCGGGCGTGGGGGTGCAGCTAATACCTGACACAATCGTCAAGTGACGACCGACGATACGCCGTCGGCCTACATTTCTCCGACGCCGGTCGCCAGATCGGCAAGGGCTGTGGTCGAGCGGTCTGCCGCGCCGGGTCGGTAGTTGGGCGCCAGGTAGGTGTGCAGTACAACCAGTCCACCGAGAGCGCAGAGGCCTGCGGTGAAGAACGTCAACCGGTAGCTCGCTCGCGCCGCAATGAGGCCGAGGATCGGTCCGGTAAGAGCGACGGACAGGTCGCTGAACATAGTAAACGTGGCCATGGCAGACGCTCGCTCGTGTGGTGCAACATCAACGACGGCAGCGGGAATCAGCGACGGGGTCTGGAGCGCCATGCCTCCAGCGAGTACGGCCGCCGCCACAAACACACCCATCGGGGTAGCCCAACCCGCCAGCACCGCCGCACCAGCGGCCGACAGTGACAACGCAATGGTCGTACTGCGGATGGGGCCGAGGCGGTCGGGTACTCGACCGAATGCGATACGGGCGAACGCGATGCTGATCGATGCCACCACGAAGACCGGCCCGACCGAGTTGAGATGGATCTGTCGGCCGTAGAGGGGCACGAAGGTGCTCATGGCAACGAACGGCACGATGCCGAACGCGGCGATGATGCCGGGCGTGACGCCTTGGCGGTGCACCCAGGGTGAGGCTGGCGCGTCGGGATGCCCGGGGCGGTGGGGAAGCAGCGCGGCGACCGCGCCGCTGGCAACGATGAGTCCGGCCAGGGCGAGAAAGACCCCGTGGTACGACGAGCGGGCCATGACGAATTCGCCGAAGAGCGGCCCGAGTCCGAGGCCGAAATGGAATGACACCAGGATGTAACTGGCTGCTTCGCCCCGTCGTTCGACCGGTGCCAGATCAATGGCCAGCACCGTTGAACCGGTCATGATCGCAGCCATGGCGCCGCCGTGGAGCAACCGTCCGAGTATGGCCACGGGCACGCTCGACGTGACCGAGAAGGTGGCCATACCGAGTGCGCCGATCACAGCGCCGATCATCATCAACAGGCGGGCACCGCGTCGCCCGGCGATTCGCCCGAACACGCTTCGCAACGGCAGCGAAGCAACTGCGAACGACCCGAGGACCAGACCGACGACGGTGGTGCTTCCGTGCAATTCATCCACGACGAATTTCGGCAGGAGCGGGTTCACCGCACCCATTGACCCGAAAAAGAGCATTGTTGCCAGGCCGAGCGTGAGGAACTCCCGGCTGAGCAGGCGGGGGGCGCCGTCGGTTGACATGAACGTCAAGGTAACCCACCAACCCGGCTGCGACGTAGACGTGACCTAGCCATGACGACTCAGTCCGTCGAAAGACCGTCGCCGCATCACCATCGGCGCCTTCGAGGAACTCTTCCCCCACATCCCTGCGGCCCCCTCCGACGAAGAGTAGGCCGTGCCACCGGTCGATCCGCCGGGTGTGCGACGGCTGCGACCTGACGACCACTTCATGGTGCTCAGCGACACACCATCCACGCCGATGCAATCGGCGCGCTCGTTTCGCTGGAGATCCCCGCCGGGCTCAACCGTCCGGTGCACGAGGTGTTGTGGGAGCACCTGCTGGCCCGGCTCGCCCACACCCCGCTGTCAGCGGTACTGCAGCAGGCGCCGGACGGGTACGACTCGGACGTCTGGTGGACGTGCCCGATTGTGACCCCCACTTCCACTCGAGAAACGCGCCCCCACCTGGATCGGCCACTGACGTCTGGCTTGGGTCTCTTCCTTAGCGTCCAAGGTTGTGAAACCGAGTAGCTAGTGCTCTGACCACATAGGTTCGTCGGGTCGCGTCCACCACTTGGTGGTCGTGATCTGTTTTGATTTGTGGATGGCTAAACGTGTGCAGGTGCGTCGCCTGAACGACGCTGAGGGCCGTCAGCCTCAACAGATCGTGCGGCGGGGAGGCAAGATAGACCGGTCGATCGTGAAGTGGCGGCGAGCGACTGTCGTGCTGGCGTCGGCGGGCGGCAATGATGTCGCCGCGATCGCGAGGTTGGCGCAGACCTCGCCGGATCGGGTGCGAGAGATGATCCATCGGTTCAACGATTTGGGGATGCGATCGTTGGACCCTCAGTGGGCGGGTGGCCGGCCCCGCCAGATCACGACGATTGACCGTGAGTTGATCGTCAAGACGGCCAAGACCAGACCGGCGAGGTTGCGTCAGCCGTTCACGCATTGGTCGCTCCGAAAACTCGCTGACTACCTCGGTTCGAAGAAGGGCCGCAAGCTCACTATCGGGCGGGAACGGTTACGTCAGATCCTGATCGCGGAAGGGATCACGTTCCAGCGGACCAAGACGTGGAAAGAGTCGCCCGATCCGTTGAAGGAACAGAAGCTGGCGCGGATCGAGTGGTTGTCGGAAAACGCCAGGGATCGCACGTTCGCGTTCGACGAGTTTGGGCCATTGACGATCAAACCAGTCGGCGGTGCGGCGTGGTCACCGAAAGGGAAACCCGAACGGTTACGAGCGAACTATCACAAGCCCCACGGGTCACGTCAGTTCTTTGCGTGGTACTCGATCGGTGCAGATCAGCTGACCGGGAACTTGGAGCCGTGCAAAGGATCCGTTCCGACGTTGCGTGCGTTGAAATCGATTCGGGCCAGCATCGATGACGGGCTACCGCTCCATGTGATCATGGACAACCTGAACCATCATAAGAACCACGGTGTCCGTGAATGGTGCGCCGCGAACGGGGTCGAGCTGGTCTTCACGCCAACGTACGGGTGGTGGGCCAATCCGATCGAGGCGCACTTCGGGCCGCTACGTCAGTTCGTCATCGCGAACAGCGACCATCGAGATGACCCGGCCCTGGCACGAGCGATCCGAAAGTACCTCGGCTGGCGCAACACCCATACGCGCGATCCCAAAATCCTCGAAGCTGAACGCCGCCACCGAGCCAAACTACGTAGCGAGTCCCAGCGACGATGGGGCCACCCACGCACCACCGCCGCATAACGCGCGAACGTTCGTGGTCAGAGCACTAGAGGCCGAGCAAGACTGATACGACCTCGCGCATTTGGGCGAGGAGGACGGCTCCGACGTTTTCGGTTGTTTGCTGCACGACTTGTGATCGATCTACGACAGTAAGCAGATGGCACTGGGCATGCCCTCGCTCGGTGGGTACGTCACTTGGCCAATGTCGCAATTTGCTCGTGATCGGCACGACGTGAAAGGTCTGGTCGAACTGATCGAGCGTCGGCTGGGCCGTGACGATGACCGCTGGCCGTACCAAGGCCGGAATGCTGCCAATCGGAATGCCGAAGTCGATCATGGCAATCTCACCCGATCTCATGGGCAACCACCGCCGCCGACGCTGCGATAAGCGCTTGCTCGTCCGCAACCTCGTCAGCAGTCATCTGAGCACGCCGCTCCGCGAGTGCGGCGCCCATCCGACGGGCGCGCTCATCCCTCAGCAGTCGCGTGATGAGCGAGTCCATTGTGTCGCCCCGCTCCGCCGCCAGCCCCCGCAA
>JAYTKG010000485.1:0-2421 GCA_043730435.1 Acidimicrobiia bacterium
AGCATCGTGCCACCGGGCGCCGCCGCGCTTGCCCAACAGGACCTGAACAACCGGCGCCGGATTGTTCTCGACGATGGCAGCAATGTGCAGAATATCGACCCAACGCGCTATCCGACTGGTGGTCTGAGCGCGTCCAATACGCTTCGCTCGGGATTTACCGCTACCGGGGTGACGGGTGTCTTGGAACAGCGGTTCGGTCTGTACCGCATGCAACCGGTTGCCCCCATCGTGTTCAGTGCCGACAACCCCCGGTCGGCTTCGCCCACGGCCGTTGGCGGGTCGCTGAAGATTACGGCCATGAACGTTCTCAACTACTTCAACGGTGATGGCCTCGGTGGTGGCTTCCCGACCGCGCGCGGTGCCGAAAACCAGGTTGAGTTCGACCGCCAAGAGACCAAAATTGTCGCAGCGATTGCGGCAATGAACGCCGATGTCGTCGGGTTGATGGAAATCGAGAACGATTCCGGCCCCAATAGTGCAGTGGCCGAACTCACGGCCGCCTTGAATGCAGTGGTCGGTGCCGGTACCTATAACTACGTTGATACGGGTGTCGTCGGTGCCGACCAAATTCGGGTCGCGATGTTGTATCGCCCCGGTGCGGTGACGCCGGTGGGTGGGTTCAAAACGCTCACATCCGCCGACAATCCGCTGTTCATCGACACGCTCAACCGTCCGGCGCTGGCGCAGACATTCCGTCAGAATGTCAATGGGCAAAAGCTCACGGTGGTGGTTAACCACCTTAAGTCCAAGGGTTCGAACTGCAACGGCGTTGGTGACCCCGACGCGCTGGATGGCCAAGGTAACTGCAATGTCACCCGCCGCAACGCCGCAATTGCTCTGGCGAATTGGCTCACAACCGACCCCACGGCCAGTGGCGATCCCGACTTCTTGATTGTCGGTGATTTGAACAGCTATGCCAAGGAAGACCCAATCGCGGCGCTGGAAGCGAACGGTTATACCAACCTGGTTGCCAGCCTCCTCGGGCCGTCGTCGTATTCATTCGTATTTGAGGGCCAAAGCGGCTATCTCGACCACGCACTGGCAACAGCGTCGCTGGCTTCGCAAGTGACCGGAGCGACCGAGTGGCACATTAACGCCGACGAACCAATCGCGCTGGATTACAACACCAACTTCAAATCCGCCAACCACATCAACACGCTGTATGCGCCGACGCCGTTCCGATCGTCGGACCACGATCCTGTGATCGTGGGAATCTGTCAAGCACCGACGCTGTCGCTGACGGTCAGTCCAAACGAACTGCGCCCGCCGAATCACAAATATCAAGTCGTGGCGGCCACGCCGACGGCGTCGGCTGATGTGACCGATATTGAGCTGGTGTCGGTCACGTCGAATGAGCCCGACGACGGGCTCGGCGACGGCGACACTCCCACCGACATCGTCATTGTCGATGACCTGACCGTGAAGCTGCGAGCCGAACGTTCCGGTGCTGGCACTGGCAGGGTCTATACCTTGAACTGGGTCGCGACCAATAGCTGCGGAGCCACGGCGGCCTTCACGGCGACCGTCTCGGTGCCAAGAGGATGACGAAGGTCCAGGCCTTCGCACCGAGCAAGAGTCTCGGCGAATTTAGATGCCCGGAATGCGAATCAAGGCCATTTGGCCGCCCTCACGCTTATACGTGAAGTCCGCTGAGCCGTTGCCATCATTGTCCTCGCCTGGGGCCTTCTCGACCCACAAGGTGTGTGCTTGCACGTTTATCAAGAACGCGCCCGGGCCGAACGCCGCAGATGCGTCGACGATGCCCGTGGTCTCCCATGCGCCCTGGTTGCCAGCCGGTCGGCCGTCGACGTCGGTTGCGCCGCCATCGGCCGATTGATTGACCTTTGCGACTACTTCGGGGCTACCCGAGAACGGCACGTACCACAATCTCGCCGTCGTGGCGTTGGCGCTGGTGTCCGCGGCAGGGAACTGCTGGCTTGAGCCTGGATCTTCCGTCAGCAATAACCCGGAGGTCGTCGTTTCAATGTTGTCTGGTTGGTGCACTTCACCAAGAGTCTTGACCGGATTATCGTCGCCTTCAACCACAATCGAAAGCGACGTCACGATTGTTGGATCATTGGGATCGAGGACCATTTTCCATACTCGGCCATTCGTGGACCTGCCCGAAGCGGAAGCGCCGGCTGTGCCACGACCCGAATCGACGACATACACAACGTTTCCGCTGCCTGGGCGCTTGTCGTAGGCGATGTCCTCAATGCGCACGAACTGGAACACGTTGTTGAGATCACTCCAGTACTCAAGCACCCACTGCGGGCCGTCGATACCGATTGGGGTAGCTGAGCGGAGATCACGTTGCCAGCTACCATCGCTCGGCGGAAGCGGGTAGCCCTTGTCAGCAGCTTTCAGCTCTGTGCCATCGGCCTTCAACCCGGTGGCGATGTCCTTGGGCACTTGGATGAA
>JAYTKG010000486.1:0-7788 GCA_043730435.1 Acidimicrobiia bacterium
CTGCCACGGTATTGACCCGGCGTAAGTCCGATGGCGAGTTTGAAGGTAGTCGCGAGGTGACTTTGGCTGGCGAATCCGCATGCTTGGGCGATGTCCACGATGGGCGTGTCTGTGTGGCTGAGCAGTCGTTTTGCTCGTTCGACGCGGCGTTCGACTACGTAACGGTGTGGTGGGGTGCCGAACTGCTTGGTGAACGCCGCAGCAAATGCGTGGGCGCCGATGCCGGCTTGTGCGGCGAGGCGTTCCAGGCTGAGGTCTTCGTCGAGTGCCGTCTCGATGAGGTCGCGGACGTGATCAAGGCGGCTACGCGATACCGTTGTCGCTGCCGGCGCGGCAAGTTGTCCGCGGCGCGTAGAATGGTGGCGTACGAGGTGCATTGCGATCATCCGAATGACGTGGTCGGCGTACAGCCCGTCGG
This sequence comes from Acidimicrobiia bacterium, assembly GCA_043730435.1. Lineage (GTDB taxonomy): Bacteria > Actinomycetota > Acidimicrobiia > Acidimicrobiales > Ilumatobacteraceae > JANMCE01. Next base: position 419 of record JAYTKG010000486.1, read on the forward strand.
TTGGGTCGCTGCGATCGTGGCGTGCTGCGTCGAGCAGAGCAAGCACCAACTGTTCGAGCATCGCGTCCGCGAAACCTAACGTGGGTCGCAGCTCGAACACGCGATCTGGTGCACCGATCATTTCGGCGATCGCGTCGACCATCGGACGTCGCAGATAGACGAGTTGCACGTCGGGGTTGCCGAGCAAGGTCCACGACGACGTACGGTCCGCTGGGACCACGCCGAAGTGCCGGGGCCGAAGTTCGAATTTGTTGACGCCGCGTTCGCCCTCGATGATGCGGGTTACGGCGGCGGTTCGGTGAACGCAGTAAGCCAGGCAGTAATGCGGGAGGGCACGAAGCGTTTTTCGCCACGGCGCTTCGGTGGCCAGGGAGGTGTAGGCGTCGTGCCACCCGAGACCGCGACTGTCGACAAGCAGCCGATGTTCGTTCCATTGGGCGATGCCGTGGGTTTCGGCCAGTGGAAAGTCGCGTTTGTGATCATCGCGGTCCGGTTTCTGAAAGACGTCGAGCCCACCGATGGCCACAATCGGTAACTATGACATGCGCAGATCGGTCGGTTGACATCGAAGTGCCGGTGCTCGTCATCGGCGGGAGCCTGGTCGGGTTAGCAAGCGCCATGTTTTTGACCCAGCATGGTGTTGAGACGTTGTCGGTTGAGAAGCATCAAAGCACTGCAATCCACCCACGGGCTGGCTACTTCCAGTTACGAACACTCGAGCTGATGCGCGCTGCGGGCATCGAGGACCGAGTGCGCACTGCGGCCTTGCAGTACTACGAACCCGATGGTGGGTTGAATGCCGTTGAAACGCTCGCCGGGAAAGAGATCGCTCAATTCATCCCGAACATCAACGGTGACGTTGCCGATGTCAGCCCCGCTCGGCGGTTGTTCATGCCGCAACAAGTGTTGGAACCAATCCTGCTGCAACGTGCACGCGAATTCGGTGCTCAAGTGCGATACGCCACAGAACTCGTCGACTACGCGCAGGACGAGTCTGGTGTGACCGCGACGGTGAGAAACGTTGACGATGGCAGCGAGCAGACGATCCGGTGCCGCTACATGGTGGCCTGCGACGGCAATCGCAGTCCGATTCGCGAAAGCCTTGGCATCACGATGATCGGTCACGGTCTGCTGTCGCGCAGCATCACGATCTACTTCCGGGCGGACTGCTCACAGGCGTTACGGGGCCGCAACCTCGGCGTGATCTACGTCAACAACCCCGACCTGCGCGGCTTTTTCCGACTGGAAAAGACCGGTCTCGGAGGGTTCCTCGTCGTGTTCACCGTCGGCGACATCATCAACGATCCCAACGCACGATTCGTTGCCGACCGAATCGACGACGAACTCGCAATACAGCTGGTGCGCCAAGCCGTCGGCGACCCCGAGCTTGATGTCCACATCGAGGATGTCGACAAATGGCGCGCCGTCGCCGAAGCCGCCAACACGTTCCAACACGGTCGCGTATTCATCGCTGGCGACGCTGCCCACACCATGCCGCCAACCGGCGGGTTCGGTGGCAACACCGGAATCCAAGACGCTCACAACCTGGCGTGGAAGATCGCCCTCGTCGTCAAAGGCCTCGCCGGAACACCACTGTTAAACACCTACGACGCCGAACGGCAACCCGCCGGGATGCAAGCCATCGAACAGGCCTACAATCGATACGTCACGCGTAGCGACCCGGACCTCGGCACCGAGGGTATGCACGCTGCGATTCCCGACATACACGTCGAGTTCAATCGCTACCGCTCAACAGCCGTCATCCCTGACCTCGGTTACATCGACGATCACCAACTCGACATCGACCCACGCCAGTCGAACGGACTTCCCGGCACCCGCGCACCCCACGTTGCGCTGCAGCGTGGCGACATGCCGCTGTCAACGTTGGACCTGTTCGTCGGCGACTTCGTTCTAATCGCCGGGCCAAACGGTGGCGACTGGACCAACGCCGCCCAAACAGTCACAGCGACATTTGGGATTCTGGTGCTGTTCGAACAGGTCGGTCGTGACGGTTCGCTCACCGACCCAACCGACACGTTCTGCGCTACCTACGGAATCGGATCCTCCGGGGCGTCACTGATACGACCCGACGGTTACGTCGCCTGGCGCGCCGACCAGCACAACAGCGACACTTCCGGACGCCTCGTCGAGGCGATCCGCCAGGTACTATCCCGCTGACAGTTGCAGCGCGGACCTGATCGATCACGAGCGTTACCTCCGGCCAGACCGGAGCTCAAATACCCGTGACGACTGGTCCTTCGCTCGGCACGGCTTGACCGGCCGGATCCCGCGGCCCCGGTCCGTTGCGATTCGACGACTGATGCACTCGAATCAGCCCTTCGGCTGTTCATAGCCGCTGAGCGGGTGTTTCTTGCCAGATGGCCCCCAAACGGCAGCTACCGTAACGAGGCGCCGTGACGTAATGCCGACGCACGTGCCGCAATGCGGCTTCGGTTTCTCCGTGCTCACCGGTCGACACGACAGCCTTGATGCCCATGTTCGTTCCGAGAGCGCACAGCGTGAGGAGCAGCCGCCGGCGCAGGGTTGCTTTGTCGATGACTTCACGGGTGGCCGTCGAGAGGAACTCATCGGTGAAATCAGTAAGGAAGTCCGAGTCCTTGAGAACATCCAAGAGGTCAAGGGTGCCCCATCGTCGTTGCACTTCTACCTTGATCTGATCGAGTCTCACGGGTTCCGCAAGAGCGTCGAGGCGTGGCACAGTGATCCACGGTTCACCGCGCCGCAGCCCGACCTGCACACCTCCTGCGGTTCCGCCCGTGAGCGCTTGATCAAGGTTGGCGAGCGCGTCACGCATTGTCTCCATTTTCCGTTTTAGCAAATGCGTTACTCATGTGAAACGGGGCGGACGGCGGATCCGAGCCCAGACCTTCCCGCCAGCCCGCGATACGCCGAGGCAAGCCACCAGAAAACGGTCAACCCGAGTGCAAGCACCGACACAAACCACGACAACCACCGGCGCCAACGTCGCCATCAACGGCATCACAACCGACTACTACAGGGGTCACCTAGCGGACTGCTGGGGGATTCTTTGTCATGGGTCGTCTATACCCGAGTGGCCCGCGTTTCATACGGACCTCCGAGCTCAACGCAAGTAGATCCTGGTCGTCGGGCGGGCTCGCAGGCTACAACCGCTAATGTTTCGCCCGATGGGCACACGACTTGCGGACCAGGGCCGGCTGGATGCGGTGCGCAACAGCGCAATGGTCGATACCGAGCGCGAACCGACGTTCGACGAATTGACCAAAGCGGCCGCCCAGATGATGCGTGCCCCCTACGCCCTCATCAGCATCATGGACGATTCGCGATCCTTCTGGAAATCGACGCACGGCCTGCCGTCCAGCATGCGCGATGAGTTGGTTGGCGATTCCTTTTGCCAGTACGTCGTGGAGCACCAGCGCGACTTGTTGACGGCCGATGTCCGAACCCACCCGCTGACCTGCACCAACCCGACGATCGAGGCAAAGGGGGTTCGGGCTTGGGCCGGCACACCCATCGAGTTCAATGGCGAGATTCTGGGAACCTTATGTGTGATTGACAGCGAAGTCAGGGAGTGGACTCTCGACGATCGCCGCGTGCTACGCCAGCTCGCAGCCATCGCTTCGCACGAAATCCAACTGCGCGCGAGGGTGAAGATTGCAGAGACGGCCGCCGCGAGCGCCGAAACTGCGTCGGCGCGCTTTCGGTCGTTGCTCGACACGCTCCGCTCCAGTTTGCTCCCGCCCTCGCTTCCTGATGTTCCGGGACTGGATCTCGCCGCATGGTTCGAGGCGGCCGACGACGGCGACATGTTGCTCGGCGACTTCTACGACGTGTTCCCGCTGGGCGTCAGTCGCTGGGGAATAGTTATCGGCGACGTCTGTGGCCACGGCGTCGAAGCGGCAAAGTTGACGTCGCTGGTTCGGTACTCGATTCGCTCAGCCGCTGTCCATCATGAGGATCCCGCCGACGTCATGGCAGAGGTCGACGCAGCCATATGTGCAGACGCGTCCGACCGAGGACGGTTCGCCACTGTCTGTTACCTGCAATTCGACGTGCGCGACTCGACAACGGTGCGCTGGGCTCGTGCCGGCCATCCACGCCCGATCCTGGTTTCGACGACAGGGGCACCAAGACTTTGCGATGGCGCCGATGGCCCTCCCCTCGGCATCACGGCCGGACATGGGTCGTCCTTATGGTCGGTGGGCGAGTTTTCGATCGAGGCCGGCGAGACCCTCATGATCTACACCGACGGCCTCACCGATTCTCGAATCGATTCGACCGGAGAGCCGCTTGGCGAAGGTCGCGTCGTGGACATGATTCGCAGCTTCGACGCTCCTCATAAGGCTGCTGGACAACTCCTCGCGCACCTGACACAGGGTGTGCGTCTCGTCGCCAGCCGGCGCCGAGACGATGTTGCCGTCATGGTGATCTCGCTGGCATCAAGATCAAGCGCGGCGACGTAACCGGGGGTCGAGCAGGATCGGTACAGAATTTGTGACGGTCTCGGTCTCTCGCGCGTCTCCCCATCGCGTATGCTTACTTCATCATGGTTGTCGAGATCGAACCGCGCGTGAGAGCCCGAGTCGAGCAGTTAGTCGCACAGGTCGGCGAGCCGGCGTTTCGTCGTGGCGTCGCGCAGATGACGCGTTGGGACACCGAGATCCGCAGCCTTAACGACGTGATCTGCTTGTACGTACTCGCCCGTCGTGGGCGCGTCGCGCCGCCGGAGCTGGGGCAAAGGGCGGTCGAGGCCTACCCAACGCTGCCGGGTCGCACCGACGACGACTTAGGCTTCCGCGACCCGCAGGGCCGTGCCATGACGCCCGACGAGTACGTGCAGTGGCGCACGGACCTGCGGGCCGGAACCGTCACGGCGTGATCCCCGACGATCTTCCCGTTCGACCTTACGAAGATCGGCGAAGTACTCGAACAACATAACGTTCGTTACGTAGTCATCGGCGGCATGTCCGGAGCATTCCATGGGATGGTCGACTATCGCACGAAAGACGTCGATCTTTTGGTGCAGAACAGTGCCGCAAATCTCCGTTGCCTTGCTGCAGCGTTGACACAGCTCGGGGCCGTGCCGTTCGGTACAACTAATCGATGGCCAATCATCGGCGCCGAGCTCGCCGCAGCAAGCACCCAATGGGATACCGACGCCGGGCCTGTTGACGTTTTGGTCACGGCAGCGTGGACCAACGAGTCCATCGTTGTCTACGACGACATCGAGCGTGGCTCGACTGTGTTCGACGTCGGTCGAGGTATCGCGATGCCTGCCGCATCCCTCAATGACATCATTCGGATGAAGGAAGCCGCCGACCGCTACAAAGACCATCTTGCGCTGCCAGAGCTTCGACGCCTCCGGGGTGACCGGTACCCGGAACTCGGAACAGACCAAGACCCATTCGGTGACTTCGATATCGAAGCCGGTACCGAGTAAGTACTCTCCCCCCTGATTTCGTCGCACGCTATTACCGAGAGAACCCACGGGTGTTAGACGCCATGCAGGATGACCACGAAGGGGTGGGTTTGCGCCATTGGGGATGAGGATGGTTCGTCCTCACGATGGCGTGGTGCTGGCGGGCACCGGGTGAACGGGCGCGGCGGGCAGGCTGGCGAACCGGTGGTGCCGCGGGCCAGGCTGCAACACGAACTCGCCCTACCGGCATTCGGCCCGGTCGGTCACGATGATGGAGTGCCCTTTGCTCTTAACCTTCGACCCGCAACAGATACCGAGTGCTCTGAACGCCGGCCTTGTCGCGTGCCCTCACACCGGCTGCGGTGGTCGGCTTCGCCGGTGGGGCTACGCGCGTACCCGACGCGTGCGGGTCGCTCCCGGCAAGACCGAAACGCATCGACCGCACCGGGGCCGCCGCCGCTCGACAACGTCGACACCGGCCGACTCGTCCGTCGCTGGTCATGTGCTCGTCGACTTGAACCGAGATTCGGGTACAGCCGACATACGAGTGTTTTTCGTTCATAGCCCTGGTCAGAACGGGAAAATGTGTGTCACGGCTCAGCAGACCTAGTGAGAGTCGAGGGTTGGCGGCGATCGGCAAGTCGCCAGGTCACAGGGTGCTTCTTGCGACCGCGGTCCGCATCGACGGGTGTGCTCGCATCCCAATGAACGAATTCCGCACGTATGTCGGCTGTACCCGGAACCGGCGGCCGCAGTCTTCGCAATGCTCAACGTTTGATAGCGCGTCAGCGCAATGCTCGGTTGCGACGACGGGCTGTACACCAGCGAGCAGACCCTTGGCTTCTTCGATACTCAACCCAAGCGTTGCCGGCGACAGCACGCCGCGCTCGATCACAGCGACATCGATGACGTCGCCGATGGTGTTGGTGTCGGGTTCTCTCCGGACTTGGACGATGAAACGCATGAAGGGACCTCCAACATGGGAAGCCGCCCGTTCACCCCAGCTTTATCGAACCGATACCTCAACACCCAAAGCGACAGCGCTTCGAACCGGTCGAGCAGATCGAAAGGATCAACCGGATGCCCGTACTCGTCGACATGATCTCGGAGTTGGGCCACGCATTCGGCGTACTCCGAGAGGCTATGAGCGTTCTCCCACGCCCGGAACCCGTCATGACCGCCGCACCATTCCGGTGGCCCGGCACGCCGCCCCGACAAACACGAGATCCTCGACCCCGTGTCGGCTGTGACTGCTTCGTGCGAACGATCAGAGGACTCACCCCACGCAACACCAAACGAAGACGAACCACTACCCGATCATGCCAACCCCGTCAACCTCCCCCGATTTGTAACGGTCTCCGGTCCCCCTCAACACCGTTTCGGCCAGTTTGAGGTTGGAGCAGCTGGCATCTCAAAACGACCGCTATCGACTCAGAATCCCAGGAGAGGAGGAGAGCGTCTGGAGGGACTCTTTGAGGAGGGATCAGCCGATGTTTTTCGAAGGCGAGAGCTCACCAGCTGCATCGAGCGTTACGTCCGCGGTAACGCGACCCTTGCATCCGCCAAGTTTCTGTTGCTTCGGGATCACTGAAGTCGACTGACCATTCGAGCTGCCGCCACTTCGGCGCAAGACAATCCTCACTTTTGCACCAGGACGCAACCCTTCAACAACGGCAAAGCGGGCGAATTCATCGGGTGCAAGGTCAGGCGGAAGAGACTTAAACAGTGGTGAGCAAACATCATCGAGGCACGCCTCAAGTTGCTCCACCGATTCAGAAGGGGGGGCAGTCAATCTCACGATTAGAATCGGAGACCGTGGCACGGCGTCGCAGGCTTGACCCCAGGAGCAACCCCCACAGACAGATATACACGCCGCAAGTCCTGCGACGGCTTGAGTGATTCGAAAGAAGGACATTCCCTTGGCTAAAAGTGCCAACCCCCCGGGTTTCAA
>JAYTKG010000487.1:0-9999 GCA_043730435.1 Acidimicrobiia bacterium
GTCATCGATCGTCAGGTGGTATTGCACATTGATGAGGCTGATGGCGCCCTTGTTCGTGAGCGTGACATCGAACGTCGCGTCGTCTTTCGGTTGCAGCACGTCCGAGTTCCCAGTGCGGGGATTTGTTACTTCGATGGTGACGTTTTGTGTGATGTAGTCAGCGACAGACGGAGGTATGTCGTTGAGGATGATGGTCATGGTTGTGCTCCTGATGTGTTGGTGGGTGGATCTGAAGAACCGTGCCGGTCTGCCCCCGGCGTGCCGTTGCGTTGGGCAACGGCCGCGCCGACGGCGCTCACCAGGAACAACACGCTCCCGGCAAGAAACGCGGTCACGGCACTGTTCTGATGTCGCTCCGAGTAGAAGCCCAGGCAACCGACGACGAACAGCAAGGCGGATCCGACATTGGCAACGATCTGGATCCGTTCGAGCGTCCAGCGGCTACCGCCGCCAGGTTCTGCGGTCTGTCGGCGGTCGACCCCGGAGGGGTTGGACCTATGCGGCGAAGTGAGCATGCAACCATCGTCACCCAGGACGATGCATCTGACATCGGTAGTACTACGCAACTTTGTGGCTCCGAGAATGACGTGGGTCGCCTACGCTCTTTCCATGACCCGACTTGTGATCGGGCGGGAAACTGAGCTGGCGACGATCGACAAGATGGTCGATCGCGTCGTTGGCCATCATGGTGGCCTCGTGTATCTGCACGGTCCGGCCGGCATCGGGAAGTCGTGTCTGATCGATGCCCTCGCCAGCAAGGCCAACGAGCGCGACGTACCCGTCCGACATTCGACCGCCACTGCCACCCGCAGCGGCCAGCCATTCTCGCTGTTCACTGCGTTCGTCCCGGAGGACGAACTGGATACGGGCGATCCGGATGCGGAAGTTGTCCTGCGAGCCGTCGAGGCGATGAATGGCGGGAACCCTTCGGTCCTCGTCATCGAGGACGCGCACTGGGCGGATCGGTATAGCGTCTCGGCCCTCGGTGTTCTCGGCCGTCGGGCCGTCGATCTGGGGCTGCTCTTGGCGGTGACGTCTCGCGACCTACCGACGCGAGGTGATCTTGGTGTTCTACGTGAACTTGCGACCGTACACGGGTACGACCTGCAGCTTGGCGAACTCTGCGCTGACGAGATACTTGAACTCGCGCACGCTCGCCTCGGCCAGACACTTGGTAGTGAGCACGTTCAGCTGTGTGGCTCGGTCGGCGGCAATCCCTTCCTGGTTCATGAGCTGCTCGATGCGATCGAACACCGGGCGTTCCAGCTTCCACGCGAGTGCGTTGCCCAACCCGGCGAGCTCGATCTCCGTCGCCGCATGCGTGACGTAGCAGTTGCCTCTCTTCCTTTAGGAACGGTGATCATTCCAGCGCTGGCCGCTTTGCCCGGTGGTGCCTCGGCTCGTGAACTCGCCGCGATCCTCGACGCTCCGTTCGGATCAATAGTTGACGCTCTCCTCGCTGGCATCGACGTCGGCACGCTCGTCGGTGGTCCAACCAACGTCAGCTTCCGGCACGACCTGGTTCGCCAGGCCGTTCTTGCAACGACGTCGACCGGTGTCGAGCACGACCTGATCCGCCGCGCCGTCGACGTCCTGGGATCGGTGGGCGCCGACGCCGACCGTCAGGCGGCGTGTCTACTCGAACTCGCGACCTACTCGGACCTTGCCGATGCGCCCATGCTCGTGGCGGCCGGCCGCTCGCAACTGCACGACCGGCCGGATGTCGCCGCGGACCTCTATTCCGAAGCCGTCGCGCTGTCCCACCGAACCGGACCCGTCGATGACGCAGTGTTGTACGAGTTCGGCTCGGCGCTCCTGAACAGCGGGCGGGCCGCCGAGGTGGAACCTATGCTCGACCGGCATTTCGAACCCTTTCACCTCGATGAGCCAATCGCCCGCCAACGGCTCCGCGGCAACGCGGCGTTGCTCGTCGGCAAGCTGGACATCCTTGTCGACAACTATCAATCGCTGACCGTCGACGAGATCGAACGGCGCTACTCGAACGCGGACAGCGAGGCGGTTGAGGCCGTTGCCGAACTTGCCGTGTTGCGCGCCAATGCCGGTCGGCCAGCCGAGGCTCACGAACTCCTTGCTTGGGTCGCGCGGTCGTCGTGTCCGACAAACCCGAGTCTCGAAAGGACGATCCACGAAACGCAATCGCTGCTCGCCGTGCTCGACGGACGATTCAACGAAGCGGTCAGACTGGCTGGCGCAGCACTCCGCCACGCACACACCGATGTCGTCCAACCCGCCAACGAGGTGACGCCGCGCCTCATGCGCGCCATTGCGCTCGGGCACCTCGGAGACGACCAAGGCTCGTTGGCGGCGGTGCGAGCTCCCCTCAGGGGGCAGAGGCCACTCTGGGCCGCACCAATGTTCCAGGGTTTCGCCACCGCGGCGCTCTACCGGCTCGGGAGATGGGACGACGCGCTCGCGGAAGCGGACGCGGCGATTAGCGGTGCCGCCGAATGGGCCGTTGCCACCGGATCGGAGTGGCCCCACGCAGTGATCGCGATTGTGAGCATCGCCCGCGGGGATCTCGACGCGGCCTCGGGCTCGATCGCAGCCGGCCATCGTCCGGACGCGACTCGTGGTGTCGGTCGCGAGTGGATGGCCCTTGCTGTCGTTCACCTGCTCGAGGCGCAGGGAAACCAGGCAGCCGCTGCGCAGGTGGCGACGATGGCATCGCAACGCATCCTGGATGCACCGGCGCCGGGCTTGCTTCTGAACGCTGGTGCCGACCTGGTCCGAGTGTGTCTCGCAGACGGCAACACCGATCAAGCGGCGGCGATCGCCGACACACTCGAGGCGATCGCTGACCGCAGCACGTCGGCAGTCGCCGCAGGCGCGGCGCGATGGGCCATGGGGCTTTGCCGTGACGACGCAGGTCTGGTCGCCGAGGGGGCCTCGATGTTGTCGGCCGTGCACCGACGTCCGGAAGCGGCCCGAGCGTATGCCGATGCGGCGCAAATTTCGGCTTCGATGTCGACCGACACGAGAACACGCGACTACGCGGAGACAGCTCTGGGCCTGTTCGAAACGATCGGTGCAACGCTGTGGGCTGACCGTCTCCAGTCGACCGTGAAAGCCGCAGGTTTGAAAATAGGCGGGTCGCGCCCGCCAGGCCGGCCAACGCTCGGCTGGGACGGCCTCACCGACTCCGAAGCCCGCATTGTGCAAATGCTGGGAAACGGCCAGACGAACGGCGAGATAGCAGCAGACCTGGTCATCTCACGTCGCACCGTCGAGTCACACCTCGGTCGCGTGTACCAAAAGCTCGGGTTCACCAGCCGGGCCCAACTGGTTGCGGCCGCGGCTCGCCGGTAAAGCTAAACCGCACGGTATGCTAAAGGTATGAGCAAGCGCATAACCGTGGTGGTTGATGATGAGGTGGCGGCGAGCCTGGATCTGCTTGGTGGGCGGAGTGTTTCGTCGACCGTAAATGGGATTCTGCGCGAGGCCATTGCCACGGCTCGGCATCAGGCGGCGGTTCTGCATTGGCTGGATGAACTCGATCAGCAGTTTGGTCCCCTCACCCAGGATGAGCTCGACCAGGCCGATTCAATGCTGGACGAACTGGGAGTGCCTGGGTCAGACCGGACAGCAGCGGCGTGAAGCTGGTTATAGCGCTTGACGCCGGCGTGTTCGATTCCGAAATGGCGTCGGCCCGAACACTTCGGGCTGTCACCAGGCAGGCGTTGCTACGCGGCGGCGAGGTGTGGGTGTGCGCGGCAGCGAAGCAATAGCCGATGCCCACGTGGTGGCGCTCTGTGCGGATGCCGAGGCGGCCGTGGTCTTCACAACCGATCCGACGGACATCGTTGCCCTGTCGGCCGCGATCCCGGGAACTCGGATCGTCACCCGGCGACCCTGAGGAGGCCACGACGCGTTTCCCACAGGATCCTGTGACTGTTTTCCGGGCGTTCACCTCATGGACAAGAAGGACGAGAGCGCACATGAAATCCCGGTGAGGCATCATCTCTTCGTCCTGCCGTTTACAAAAGGAAGTCGTCACCATGTCTGGACCGCTGACCGGGTATCGCATCATCGAATTCGCTGGCCTCGGTCCGGCTCCGTTTGCGTCAATGATGCTCGCCGATATGGGCGCTGACGTCATCCGCATCGACCGCGCTGGGCCGACCACAGCCGACCGCCCCGTCACCGACGTGATGCTGCGCGGCCGTCGCAGCGTTGCGGTCAACCTGAAGCATCCCGATGGTGTCGCAGCCGTGCTTCGACTGGTCGAGACGGCAGACGGACTGGTGGAGGGTTTTCGTCCGGGCGTCATGGAACGCCTCGGTCTCGGACCGGATGCCTGTGCATCGGTGAACCCGAAGCTGGTCTTCGGTCGCATGACCGGGTGGGGGCAAAACGGGCCGTACGCCCAAGCAGCGGGTCACGACATCAACTACATATCTTTGGCCGGGACACTGGCCCACATCGGCCGAGCAGGGGAGGCTCCCACGCCTCCGCTCAACCTGGTCGGTGACTTCGGCGGCGGTGGCATGTTCCTTGCGTTCGGCATGGTGTGCGGCATCCTTGAAGCACAACGAAGTGGTCAGGGCCAGGTGATCGACGCCGCCATGGTCGACGGCTCGGCCACGCTCATGACGTTCTTCTGGGCGATGAAACATGCCGGTACGTTCGATGAAAACAGTCGCGGTACCAACCTGCTCGACACCGGCGCGCACTTCTACGACGTTTTCGAATGTGCCGACGGCAAGTATGTGTCGATCGGTTCAATCGAGCCGCAGTTCTACGCCGAGTTGCTTCGCATCACCGAGCTGACCGATGACGCTGAGTTCGCTCGTCAGTACGACTCCACCATGTGGCCCCGGCTGAAGACGCGTCTATCTGAGGTTCTTCTGGGGAAGACCCAGGCGGAATGGTGCGCGCTCATGGAGCACACCGATGTCTGCTTCGCCCCGGTGCTCACCATGAGCGAAGCGGCTGCGCATCCCCACAACGTCAAGCGTCAAACGTTCGTGGAGCACGCAGGCCTCACTCAGCCTGCTCCCGCTCCTCGCTTTTCTCGAACGAGCGCAGCACTCTCGCACGCCCCGGCTCGGCCCGGGGCACACACGCGAGAGGTGCTTGCGAGCGCCGGTTACTCCAGCGTAGAAATCGATCAGTTCATCGCGGTCGGCGCCGCATCGGCGTAACGAAGGATGCCGCTGCTAGCGTCTCGGGGTTCCTATGAGCACACTTGTCTTCCTCCACGCCCATCCCGACGACGAATGCATCTCGACCGGCGGAACGATGGTGAGAGCGAAGGCAGAAGGCCACCGAGTGGTTCTCGTGGTCGCTACTGGCGGAGAACACGGCGAGAAGCCTGACGATCTCGGCCCCAATGAAACGCTGGCCGATCGCCGCAAGATCGAAGTATCGGCTTCGGCTGCCACGCTCGGGGTCGACGCCATCTACTGGCTCGGCTATCTCGATTCGGGCATGACCGGATGGGAGCAGAACGCCGATGTCGAAGCGTTCTGGTCGGCTGGCGTCGACACTGCCGGCGCACGCATGGCGCACATTCTTCGCGAGGAGGATGCCGATGTTCTCGTCGTGTACGACTGGCACGGTAACTATGGGCATCCCGATCACATCCAGGTGCATCGGGTAGGTCACGCAGCAGCGAAGCTGGCCGACACCCCGAAGGTGTTCGAGGTCACTGTGAATCGTGACTCCGTTCGTGAGTTCTTCAAGATTGTCGGCGAGATGGGTGGCGAGATGCCGTTTGATCCTGATGGCCCTGCGGATGACGGCAACCCGTTCGGCGAACCTGAAGCAGTGTTGACCCACAAGGTTGACGTCACCGACTATGTCGCGCAGAAGAAGGCCAGCATGGCGTGCCACGCCAGCCAGATCAGCGACACGTCGTTCTTCCTCACCATGCCCGATGACGCGTTCCAGGCAGCGTTCGGCACCGAGTGGTTCATCGAAGTCGGTAAGCCAGCGGGCGTGAACGCAACCTGGCTGTTCGACTGATGCCGCGCATCATCATGGTCCGCCATGGTCGAGCCACCGGTGGCTGGGACGACGATCCCGATCCGGGCCTCGATGAGCTTGGTCAGCGGCAGGCTGTCGCCGTCGCGGGTCGTCTCGCCGTCGGTTCGTCAGTAGCGATCGTGTCCAGTCCGTTGCGCCGCTGTCGCGAAACGGCTGCTCCCTTGGCCGAAACATGGTCGGTTCAGGTAGCGATTGAACCGCGAGTTGCCGAGCTTCCTTCACCCGTTGGCGTGCCGCTGAACGATCGGGTCGGCTGGTTACGCGAAGCGTGTTCAGGCACATGGGCCGCGCTTGGTCCGCTCTATCAGTCGTATCGCGATGACGTCGCCGCTTGCCTACTCTTGCTTGGCGAAGACAGCATTGTCTTCAGCCACTTCATCGCCATCAACGCCGCTATCGGGGCCGCCACCGGTGATGACCGTGTCGTGATCCATAGTCTCGACAACACGTCGTGCACCATCTTTGAACACGACGGAAGCACGTTGCGATTGGTCGAAGCGGGCGCCGAGGCCGAGACGCTCTTTCGCTGATGTCGGGTCAATCGGGTAATTTGCCGTCCTTGCTCGCCGTCGCCTCTCTCGCCGTTCGAAACTTCCATAAGGGTTTCGCCTGGTTCGTCATTCTCGGAAACGCCCTTGCCGGCATCTGGGCGCTGCTCGCCCACAAAAAGCCTGCCCTGCGCACCCGGGCGCTGTGGTGGTTTACGGCCATAGCGGAAGTGTCGGTATTCATCCAGGTAATGATCGGTACGTACATGGTGGCCGGGCTCAAGTTCAAACACCCGAAGTTCCACAGCTTCTACGGCTTCGTCGGCATCATTACCGTCGGCATCCTGGCCTCCTACCGACGCCAACTCGCCAGCCGTAAGTACCTGCTCTACGGCTTTGGCGGCCTCTTCGTCATGGGCCTCGGCATCCGAGCCATGCTCGTCGGCATCACGCGTTAGCGGGGCCAACCTGGGTGTCCTCCTCGCTACCTCATGTTTATTTCGGGTGTATCTCATTGGATACATGCCAATACGAAAGAGGACTGCGCCAGCTCGATGGCCTGACTTAGTCTGCTAGACTTAGTCCATGACGCGAACGGTAAATGTCCATGAGGCAAAGACTCATTTGTCCCGCTTGCTAGACGACGTCGAGGCCGGAGAGGAGATCGTGCTGGCTCGTTCGGGCCGCCCATGTGCGCGGCTGGTTCCTCTCGCTCCGGTGGCAGGTCGCAAGCTCGGCTTTCTCAAGATCGATCTAGGTGCCGCCTTCTTCGAGCCACTTGATGAAAAGGAACTCGCAGCGTGGGAGTAACGGTTCTGCTCGACACGCACGCGTTACTTTGGGCGGTGGGCTGTCCTGAGAAGTTGAGTGCGAGAATTCGCACGCAACTGGAAGATCCGCTGTCGACTGTTCTGGTATCGACCGCCTCGGCCTGGGAGATTGCGACGAAGTACCGCATCGGCAAGCTCGACGAAGCTGAGGAGTTCCTCGCCAACTATTACGAACACCTCAGCTCGCTCAAGGCAATGGAGGTGCCGATCACGACATCGCATGCGCTCATGGCGGGTGGCTTTGACGTTGACCACCGAGACCCGTTCGACCGGGTCATTGCTGCTCAGTCCGTCGTGCTCGGAGTGCCGGTTGCCACCAAGGATGCCGCCTTCAAGCTTTTTCCTTGTCGAACGGTGTGGTGACTAAACCGCGGCCAGACGAGACCGGAGGGCATCGAGTTGTTGGTTGAGCTCTTCGGGTAGACGATCGCCGAATTGGGCGAAGTGAGCTTCGATCTGAGGAAGTGCCGCTAGCCAGCCTTCGACGTCGACCGACAGCAGCGCGTGGAGGTCTTCGGAAGAAATGTCGAGGCCGCTTACGTCCAGCGCGTCGGCTGTGGGCAGGTAACCAATGGGCGTCTTCACTGCGTCAGCGGTACCGATGACACGCTCAAACGCCCACTTGAGCACTCTGGAGTTTTCGCCATATCCAGGCCAAAGGAAGCGACCGTCTTCGTCCCGTCGGAACCAGTTGACGAAGAAGATCTGGGGAAGCTTCTCGGGTGATGTCGCCGAGCCGACCTTGAGCCAGTGGGCGAAGTACGAGCCCATGTCGTAGCCGCAGAACGGCAGCATGGCCATCGGGTCGAAGCGGAGTTTGCCGACGGCGCCACCTGCGGCTGCGGTGGTCTCCGAGGCCATGGTGGAGCCCAGGAACACGCCGTGTTCCCAGTCGAACGCCTGCTGCACAAGCGGCACCGTGGTGCGACGTCGGCCGCCAAAGAAGATGGCCGAAATAGGCACGCCGGCTGGGTCCTGCCACTCAGGTGCAATCGACGGGCACTGCGCCGCACCAACCGTGAAGCGAGCATTGGGGTGCGCAGCGGGAGTGTCGGATTCGGGCGTCCACTGGTTGCCACGCCAGTCGGTGAGGCGGGCGGGCTTGTCTTCGGTCATGCCTTCCCACCACACGTCACCGTCGGGCGTCAGAGCGGTGTTGGTGAACACGGCGTTGCCCCAGAGCGTGGCCATGGCGTTGGGGTTGGTGTCGTCACTAGTGCCAGGAGCTACGCCGAAGAAGCCGGCCTCGGGGTTAATGGCGTAGAGCTGTCCGTCATCGCCGAACTTCATCCAGCAGTTGTCGTCGCCGACCGTCTCCACATCCCAGCCCTTGATGGTGGGCACCAGCATGGCGAGGTTGGTCTTGCCGCACGCCGAGGGGAACGCGGCAGCGACGTACTTCACAATCTTGTCGGGCGACGTGAGTTTGAGGATGAGCATGTGCTCGGCCAGCCAACCGTCGTCACGAGCCATCACGGACGCAATGCGCAACGCGAAACACTTTTTGCCGAGCAATGCGTTGCCGCCGTAGCCCGAACCGAACGACCAGATGTTGCGCGTCTCGGGGAAATGCACAATGAACTTGTTGTCGGGGTTGCAGGGCCACGCAACGTCGGTCTCACCGTCGGCCAGAGGTGCGCCGACGGAGTGAACGCATGGCACCCACTGGCCGTTGCCTAACGCGTCGAGAGCGCCCTGGCCCATACGGGTCATGGTGCGCATACTGGCGGCAACATAGGCCGAGTCGGTCAGCTGCACGCCTATGTGGGCAATGGGGGAGCCGAGCGGCCCCATGGAGAACGGCACCACGTACATCGTGCGGCCACGCATTGCACCAGTGAAGAGATCACGCATGACCGATTCCATGTCGGCTGGGTCTCGCCAGTTGTTGTTCGGACCGGCGTCGGCTTCATCTTTTGAACAGATAAACGTGCGATCTTCGACGCGGGCGACGTCGCCCGGATCGGAGTGGGCCCAGTAAGAGTTGGGCCGCTTCTCATCGTCGAGTTTCACGAATGTGCCGGAGGCAACCAGACCAGCGCACAGCTGGTCGTACTCTTCGGCCGTACCGTCACACCAGTGGATTGCCGCGGGTTGGAGCACACGCGACCATTCCTCCACCCACGTGCGCAAAGCCTGGTTCGCCGTTGTTGCCGTCATCGTGACGTCTCCTCATTGAGAGTCGTGATCTATCCCGCAGTGAATGAAGTTGTTTTACGCTGAGGCCGGGGCAAAGCCCGGGGTACCCATATCGCCCTCGGAGCCCAGCCGGAGTCGAGTTGCTCGGCCGAGGCCGTCAATATCGAAGACCACGCGCTGACCTTGCCGGAGCATGCGAAAAACCGACCCCTCAAGTGCGACCGGTGAAAGGTCGTACTCGGACAGGTCGGTATCTCGAAGAACTACGCCGCTGCCGGATGCTGGGTCGTACGCTTTGATAACGCCTTGCATGATCCGGTTCCGCCTCGATAGCTCAGTGGCCGGCTTTGACGACTTTGCCGGACTTGATGCAGCCGGTGCAGACGTTGACGCGCTTGGCGGAACCATTCACAAGGGCACGCACCCGCTGGATATTCGGATTCCAGCGACGCTTGGTACGGATATGGGAGTGCGACACGCTTCGACCCCATGACGGGTGCTTCCCGCACAATTCACAAACTGAAGCCATTGGGGCT
>JAYTKG010000488.1:0-3251 GCA_043730435.1 Acidimicrobiia bacterium
GTCCGGTACTCCTTCGCTACGGGCATCGGTCGTTGCGATTTACGACGGTCTCACAACCGTTCGCGTGGATGTAACCGTTCCTCGTGGTGCCGTCGAAATGGCAATTTCGGACGATCCCACGTTTGGTGGCGCGGGATGGCGGCCCGTGGCGTCCTACGCAGACGTACGCGTCGCTTCGGCCGGATACGTGGAGATTTTCGGCCGGTTTCGGGCGAAAGACGCGCCAAACTTCCTTCCGGCGATCACGGGCGTCACCGTTCCCGCTGGTGCTGACCGCGCCAACGTGGCCAAGCAGGGTGTCACCGCTGTCGGAATGATCAATCCGAGCGTCGTTGCGGTGTCCATAACCACTCCCCGAGCAAGTGGTGCCGCCAAGACGACTGTGCTCGACGGCTCGACCTGGGACGACCCGGGAACCCTCAAGCTCACCTCGACGGACGATCCTGCCTATCGGGAAGGCAAAGCTGCCGCAGCGGTGACGCGAACGAGCAGGCCCACCGACATGGGGCCAGAGGACAGTTCGCCTCGTTTCACCATGGAACACCGCCTATTCGTGACCTTTTCGGCCCCTTTACGTGAGGGCATGCACTACCGCCTGAGCCCGTCGAAGGTGCCAGCCGCAGATTTCGTGTTCGACTCTCGCTCGCTGGTGAGCCCGGCGGTGCAGGTGAATCAGCTGGGATTCGCTCCGCAGGATCCGGTCAAGGTCGCGTTCCTGTCGGCCTCACTCGCCGGCCAGCAGCCCGTTGACTACAGCGATCAACCCATTTTCGAGGTGATCAAGGCCGAGAGCGGACAGGTGCAGCAGTCGGGCCGCACGGTGAAACGGCAGTCGGGTGCGGGCGGAGAGTACGGCCGAGGTGATCTCACCGGGTCGCCAGTGTGGGAGCTCGACTTCTCCGACCTGCAAACTCCCGGGCGTTACCGCGTTTGTTTGCCGGGGGTTGGTTGTTCGGTTGATTTTGCCGTGTCGGCAGACGGTACGTGGCTGAAGGCCGCCGCCAGCGTGGCTCGCGCCGCCTTCAATCAGCGCAGCGGCATGTCGCTAGGCGCGCCATACAGCTCGGTAGAGCGACCTCGCATCCAGCATCCCGATGACGGACGAAGCGTTGTCTCGTCCAGACTTTCCTTGCTGCAGAACGGCCAAGGTTCCAACGATACCTTCGATGACCTGGTCAAACAGGCGTCTGGACCGAGGCTCAAGAATGCGTGGGGCGGTCACATGGATGCAGGGGACTGGGACCGTCGAGTCCAGCACCTTTGGTATCTGCGCGCCGGTCTTGATCTGGTCGACCTTTTTCCGCAGACGTTCGGCGCGCTGAACCTCGATCTTCCTGAGTCGGGGAACACCATCCCCGATGTCGTTGACGAAGGGCTTTGGAGTCTCGACCTCTACATGAGGTTGCAGGATCGAGACGGAGGGGTGCGAGGCGGTATTGAGGCCGATGCCACGCCCCCGAAAGGGCAGAGTTCGTGGACGACCAAACAGCGGTTGTTTGCCTACGCTGCTGATCCTTGGAGTTCGTATCTGTTCGCCGGTGCAGCCGCCGAGGCGGCCTTCGCCCTTGGTACCTCTGAGCCCAAGCGGTCGGCGGCCTATCTCTCAGCTGCGCAACGTGCCGCCGACTGGGCGGGGAGGCAACCCATCGTTCCGGCTTCCGCAGGAGAGATCGACGGCCAGCGACTCGTCGCCGACGCTGCCTTGTATCGGGCCACCGGTGACAAGAAGTGGCACGACGAGTTCCTGCGCGGCAACCCGCTTGTGAACGGGCCCGTCGAGCAGATCCAGTGCCCCCGCCACGAGTTGTGCGACGCGGCGTGGATCTACCTCCGAACCGCTGGTCGACCTCGAAATGACGCGGTAGTCGCCAACGCCACCGAGAGCTTTCGACACACGGCCGACAGTTTGCTGGCCGCGGCTGATACGTCCCTTTACCGCTTCAGTCTTGACGATCCGAACGTTCCGCTCGTCTGGGGACTTGGCCCATCAACGCCGAAAGCAACGGTCCTGATCAGGGCATATGTCCTGTTTGGCGACCAGAAGTACTGGGCGCAGGCGGCGCGCGCCGGAGGCTATGCGCTTGGGGCCAATCCACTTAACACGTCCTTCGTGACCGGCCTGGGGCAAAACAACCCGAGGCATCCCTTGGTGGTCGATCAGCGCGACGGTGGCCTCCCGGTATGGCCAGGAATTCCCGTCTACGGCACCCAGAAGGTGACCGAAGGCAAAGAGGGTGAGGGCTGGTTTCCGCAGTACTACCTCGGTCCGGCCGGAACCAAGCCCGGCGTGAACGACACCCCGACGCTGTGGAGTTGGTACGACCTGCCGGTGTTTGCTGCGCACAACGAGTACACCCTGTACCAGTCGCACGCGGCGGCGTTATTCGCCTTCGGGTCGCTCGCCGCGCTTGCGGCTCGATAAACCGGCCGCTCATTTTGCGCGGGCTAGCGTGAGTTTTCTACACTTTGGGGGCTTGAAGGCGGGCGGCCACATGGTAAGCCCCCTCCGACACAACCCAGAGGCCCGTGGACGACCTACACAGCAAGCGTGAACTGAACAAAGGCTTCGCCAGCGCGACATCGCGGGGCTTTGAGTTCGCCGTCACCATTGCCGTGTTCACCGGGCTCGGCTGGCTGCTTGACCGTTGGTTCGGTACCGCTCCCATTTGTCTCATCATTCTCACGGTGTTGGCGTTTGCCGGCAACTTCGCTCGCATGTGGTACTCCTACGACGCGGCGATGGCAAAGCATGAGGCTGATCTGCCCGGCCGAAAGCCAGAGGCGTCATGACCGATCTTCCTGTGGTGAGCGCGCCCGAGCGTCAGATCGCCCACGACATTGCCAAGCGGTCGCTATGGATCGCACCGGCGCTTCTTGCGATTTGTGGCGCGTTCTGGGGTTGGGACGGCGTCATCAGCTGTGCCTTCGGCATTCTGGTGGTCGTCTGCAACTTCCTGCTTTCGGCGTTCCTGATCACCGTGACCGCTCGAATTTCGGTCGGTTTGATGATGGGCGCCGCTCTGTTTGGCTATTTGCTGCGCTTAGGGCTTATCTTTCTGGCGTTCGTGGCCGTGCGTGACATGGCCTGGTTCCACCGAATGGCGTTCGGTTTGACCATCATTGTGACCCACCTGGGGCTTTTGCTCTGGGAAACAAAGTTTGTATCCGCTTCACTCGCATTTCCGGGGCTTGCCCCCGGACCCCGTTCTACGAGGAAAAACCTGTGACCATTTTTGCCGAAGAGCTTGTCT
>JAYTKG010000489.1:0-2296 GCA_043730435.1 Acidimicrobiia bacterium
CTCCGGTAATCTGGCCGCTCTCGGTTCCGGCCTGACCAACGCCGAGCAGATAGCCCTCACCGAACGGGTGCAGGTACGAACTGAATCCGGGAATCTTCAACTCACCCGCAACCCGAGGGTTGGTGGGATCTTTAAGGTCGATGACGTACAGCGGATCGGTCTGTCGGAACGTGACCACGTAGCCAAGGTCTCCAATGAACCGCACCGCCTGAATCTGCTCGTTGACCCCGAGACCGGTGACCGAACCGATCTGCTCAAGGGTGTCACCCTTGCGGGCCAACACCCGTACGCCACTCGACTGCGCGGAGCCGAAATTGGCGAGCTGATCGGTGGTGGCAACGCGGAGATTGCCGTTCAACTCGCTCATCGAATACGAGTTGAGCAGCACGCCGTCGATGAGTCCGGACGCCTTGTACGACACCAGGTCATCATTGAAATCGAACGCGTGCACCGCAGTCTTGGGCGGGTCGGGATTTATTGGCTGCACCGACGGATCGGGTGACTCTTGCCAACGGGTGGTGGTGACGTAGAGCGACTTCTCGCTGGAGTACACCGTCGATCCTTCGGCGACGACACCGGCCGAACCGACCACCTTGGGGCTGTCGGTCTTCAGATTGACCGACGCGACCCACGTAAGCCCGAGGCCGCCGAATTCACCAGGCCGGCCCATCTGATTGCATTCGAGCGCGGATGCCGGCTTGCCGATGGAGCCGGGCTTGCCGGTGGCCGAACGGGGTAACCAGTCCTCGATCGTGGAGTCCTTTATGGCCTGCTCGTTGAGCGCCTTGGCCTTTTCCTCCGCGGCCTTGCCGCTAATGGCCGGCTGGAGTAGTGGGAGACGATCACCGAAGCCGGAACGCACGACGATGCGCACGGTGTTACCCGAGGCCCGGACGGCCAGTGCATCGCCCTCAAGCGTGGACTGGCTGGTCATGGTTGGCTTGGCCGGATCGCTGACGTCGAACACCGAAACGGTGGAAGCGCCACCTCCTCCGTAACCGCCTCGGTAGGGAATAGTGCCGAAGACCTTGAACTGCATGTCGCCCCAGCCACCGGTCACGACGACAAGACGCTTTCCGTCAAGGATGATTTGCTGCTGGCCCGGTGGCAGATCGACTGTCGCGACCTTGGTGGAGTTGGTGGTGTCAACGATCTGCAGTCGAGCCGAGTCCACCACGGCGTACACAAACCGTCCGTCGTTCTCCACCGTGTCACCCTCGTCGACGCCGGCTTCCTGCGTATTCGTGCCAGACGAGTCACCGCCAAACCCGACGCCTGTCGTTGTCTTCGCATCTGGTGCAGGTGCCGACGCCCGTGCGGCCGGTGCCGCAGTCGTGGCTGCGGCCGCAGCGGCGGTGACGGGCACCCCGACGGCACCCTCGGCGAACACGGGGCCGCCCGGGTAGCCGTACCCGGTGTTGAAGCCGTAGGGGCCTACTCGCTTGAGAGCCGATTCCTGCAGGTAGGCGAGCAGGCTCTTGCAGCCGTCAAAGGCCTCATAGCGCAGGAAACGGCCACCCGCCGCGCCGCCGCCAGAGGATGAGGAAGGCGAACCGGACGAGCTCGCTGAACTGGACGAACCCGCTGACGTCGGGCCGGGCAGAACGGTTGGCCCGCTGGTTGATGCCTTTGAGCCCGAGCAGGCCGACAAGATGAGCGCAGCCGACACGGCTGAGCGCGTGAGCTTGGAAACGGGTGAGGTTCTCATGTGCATTCTGACGTTCCCTCCCAAGGGTTCAGTTCCCGAAACTTCAAACAATCCCGTACAGTCGAGCAAATGGAAGAACTCCACCTCATTCCTGCCGCGACCGTAGTGGTCGTTCGCGATGCGCGTGTGGGTCCTCAGGTGTTGATGCTGCACCGATCCTCCAAGGGAGCATTTGGCGGCCACTGGGTTTTCCCTGGTGGCAAACTCGACCCGCACGACTACGCGCCGACCGACACCGATTCGCTCGACCCTTACCGTCGCGCCGCCGTTCGGGAAGCGGCCGAGGAAGCCGACGTCGCGCTTCACGTTGCCGACCTCGTCACGCTTTCGTACTGGGAGCCGCCGCCCTCCCAACCCAAGCGGTTCGGCACATGGTTCTTTGTCGCCGCCGCCACAATGGGCGATGTCACCGTTGATGGTCACGAGATCCACGATCACGCCTGGCTCACGCCGAAAGAAGTGCTCGCCCGCCGCGATCGTGGTGAGGTTGAACTGGCCGCTCCGACATGGATGACCCTCTACCAACTCTCGGCCCATGCAAGTACCGCCGCACTCCTGACCGCCGAGCAGGCGCGACCCACGCCTGAG
>JAYTKG010000490.1:0-8662 GCA_043730435.1 Acidimicrobiia bacterium
CGAAGTAGTTCTCTACCAGACCCGCGACTTGCGTGTGATGGACGAGATGCTGACCGACGCTCACCTCACCCGTGGTGCGCCGGATCGTTCAGCGATGGCATGGATGGGGACCACCCACGACGGCATGACCATGCCCGGCATAGGCATGCCCGTTCCTCAGATGCCCGGAATGCAGACCCAAGCCCGCATCGATGAACTCGCGGCGGCACGGGGGCCAGCAGCCGACCGGCTGTTCTTCGCGATGATGACCGACCATCACCGCGGTGGTATCGACATGGCCAAAGATGCGTCCGCAACTGCGAAACGTAAGGCGGTCCGAAATTTTGCTGCTTACGTCGCGAGCGGTCAACAAATCGAGATCAACGAGTATGCCCAGGCGGTCGAACGACTCAAGCTCTAGCGAGCGGGTCAAGGCGCTAGGTGCATGATTCTGAGGAACCGAACGTGGCGTCGGTCTTGGCGGCCAACGCACTGTCGTAGGCCCTCTCCACCGAAACGAGGATGCACAGGATGCGGCCGCGGGTGCTTGGCAAGAGCGCTGGGATCTCGAGACCTTTGCGTATCTCGCGGTCGGATCCTGGTGGGTCGTTGTTTATTTGAAAGACGAGGAGCCCAAGGTCAACATGGGCCAGCGCGGCCAACTCGGCCAAGCGGACATTGCCGCGGGTGTACTCGTCGATAACCCCTTGCAGGAGCTGACGAGTGCGAGCGAGATCGTTGGAGAGCTCACCCCGCACCTGGCAGCTCAGTACCCGTCCGAGACCGAATGCCGCCTTGGCGCCGAGATCGGCACCCGGTGGTCCTTTCCCGTGTGCGAGCACCTCGGTGTAGCGGGCGCCGGCCGACGCGAGTTCGGCTACTTTGGCATCGCTTTGACCAGCCCGTTCGCCGCAGATGTCGGCTGCGCTGCGACGGTAGGCCAACTCGGCCAGGCCAACCTGGCCGCGGTCGTCGGTCGGGTCCTCGGTGAGCGCTTGTTCGAAGTCTGCCCGCGCTTTATCGGAAAGATCGACGGTGAATGTCACCGGCGCTCGGGCATACGACGCGCCGCGCAGAACCAGGATGAGCGATCGACTGACGGCGTTGACGCTGACCTGATCGAGGGCGGTGGTGAACATCTTGACCGCAGCGTCGGTGTCTCCCCCGCCGAGGGCGTCGATGCCGATCGCAACGTTGGTCATGGGAGTTGCGCGCTCGGTGAGCTGCCGGGCGATCTCGGCCTGCTGCGCGCCATTGCGCGGGTCGAGCACGATGGCCTTGCCCAGCGAGAAGTCGCCGCTGGCCTCTCCTGCGGCCGAGACCTGGTCGGGAGGGATATAGACGCGTGGCTCGACGCGCACGCCGCCGATGTCACCCTTTGTTCCGCCACGCACTGCGCCGTAAATCACGAGGTCGGCGTTGAGATGTTTCGCTCGATCCTGTACCCAGCGAAGTTGTGACGCGCTGTCGCCTTTCACAAGATGCCCGACGCGATCCGGACCCCACACCTCGGCCCGCTCGGCTGACTGGCCAGCGAGCGAGGCTGCGACACGCTGGGCGAACTCGTTGCCAAGTGGAGCTTCGCCCGCCTCGACCGAAAACCCGGCGATGGCGACGTTCACCCCTCCTCCCATCGATGGAATCGGATGGCTCGTTGCCACCCGATACACCCCGAAGGATGCGGCGAGCAGCACGCCCCCAAGAGAGGCTGACACGACGCGCGGCCACGCGCGCGGAACGGACTCTTCCAGTTTCACCCCAAGCGCGACGACAGTGTCGTTGAACGACAGCGGAGGCGCGGTGACGTAGAGCCGATCAAGCAACGAGTGCAACGGTTCAGGCAGGTCGAGTTGTGTGAGTACGCGAGCGCCATCGACGTAGAGCACCACCACCTCGCCTCCGCGTCTGGCCAACGCCTTGGCGAGTTCGTTACGCACCCAGTCACCCTCGTCGTCCAGACGCTTTCGATTCTCCTCTACCGCCCAGTTCGGCCCCACAACCACAACCATTGCATGCGCTCGGCGCAGCGCCAGCGCCAACGACCGGCGCAGTGGTTGACCGGGAGACATGTCGGTATTGTCGAAGAAGACCCGCGGTTTTCCGAGCTGCTCCTCCAACAGCCGGGCGACCAGTTCGGCCTGCTGGGCGCGGTCGTTGCGGCGGTAGCTCACGAAGACCAACGGTCGTCGGAGCCGGAGGAAAAGACGGCGTACTAACGTGCGGACGGACATCTGGGGGTGTCGTCGAGCCCCACAAACACGACGCACGAAGTGCTTCGCGCCAAGTCAAAGTGAACGGGTGCCGAGGCCTTGAGTTGAACGGTGGGAAGGGTCAAAAGAAACCGGAAACAGATCTGCGCGCTGGTACACGGATGCTCATCGCTGGACGGTTCGCGCGTATAGAGATGTATCGGGATAGCTAGGTCGGCGGGCGAAGATAACAGGAAGCGACTGTGCTCCTGATCGTCAGCCAGACTGATGACGCTGGCCTGCGTCACCTCGACACGCAGATTGGCGCGCACCACAAGGTCGCCGTAGTCGGCCTCAATTCGGTACGCACCAACATGATCGAGTTCGATCAAGGACTGCAGCTCATGGATGACGGGCGACACTGTTTTGTTGGCGGGCGTGATCAGTTTCACCCGAGCACCCGGCGAGACCGTCACTTCCAGCCGTCCGACCTCAAACACGGAGTCGGGGAGTTTCACCTCGACCGGTCTCGAGGAGACGGTGCTGGTTGTCGTCTTCGGAGTGGAAACCGTGACCGTTACGGTCGCAGGTGCAGACCCGACGCCCGACGGAATCGAAACGGTCGGGGGCTTCTTTTTCACTCCGTCAGGGATCGAAAGCACTGGCGTTGTCAGCACCGAGATCGCGCCTGTGGTCTTTGAACCGGTTCCTTCCGGACGTTCGAGGGAAAGCGGCTGAGAGATGGGTGGACCTGGGATGAAATTCCCCATGTTCAGGTATTCGTCGACCCCGGCTGGCGGTGGCCGTCTCGTCCACGTGGAAGGGTCACCCGGATCGGGCGACGGGTTGGTCACGTCGGAAGCAGACGATGTGTTTTCTGCCGTCGAATTCGGGTCTTCCGAAGACACCACCGATGGCACCACCGAGGAGTTCCCAAGGACGGTTGCAGCTGTTGGGCCAGGACTCGCCGATGCGGGCGACGTGGTCAGTATCGGGGGCGACGCCGTCTGACCTGTGGAGGTGCAAGCGGCCAACAGGAGCGCGCCGATCAGCGCTAGCGGCCCGTGCAACCTCGAGCGCCTCGCAACGACATCGGCCATCCTCGCAACTCCGATCGGTCACCCCATTTTTAGCACTCTTCGTGGCGAGGGTTTTCCCGGTTCTGTTCAGGAGTCAGCGAACGGGGCGCGGATGACCGCAACGGGGCACGGTGGGTGCTCGACCAGCGATGCGCTGACCGAGCCGAGAATCATCCGGCCGACAGCCGAGCGACCGTGGGATCCAACCACCAGCAGGTCGGCGTCGGCTGCCTCGGCGTGAAGTTCATCTCGAGGGACGCCTTCACGGAGTTCGGCGTGAATGCGAACCGTTTCCCCCTTGCTGGCACGGAGTCGGGCAACAGCGTCGCGCAGTGCCGTCGCGGCATCGAGGGCGACGAGATCACGAGCTTCCGACACGGTGGTTCGAACTCCCTGATACGGATAGTCCCACGCGTGGGTGACGGTCAGGTCTATTCCCCACCGAACGCACGTGTCATACGCCCAGGCCATCGCGACATCGGCAAGCGGTGAGCCGTCGGTGCCAACGACAACTTTTCGAACGTCCCGGCCCGGCTGGTCGGTGCCATTGTCGGCATCGTCGGCATGCTCCACACAGGGAACCACGACGACCGGGCACCAGGCGCGGCGCATGAGTGACCTGGCGGTAGAGCCGAACACCATCTCACCGAAGCCGTCGTGTTCGTGGTGGCCGACAATGATCAGCTCGGCCATTCTGCTGTAGTCCACCAGGATGTCGGCCGCCCACCCGCGACTTACGACGGTGTTCACCTCAAGCTCTGGTGCAATCGCTTTTGCTGCGGCGACCACCTCGTCCATGCGGGTGAGGTGGGCCTCTTCGCTGTCGTCGGGTCCGGCGGTCGTGTAGGCGACGCCCATCTCCCCCACGTAGATCTGCTCTTCCCACGTATGCAGCAGCAGTAGTTGGGCACCCCTCCTGCTGGCCTCGGCGATGGCGAAGTCAACGACCTCACCCGATGTCGCCAATCGGTCCACGCCAGCCACCACGATGCCGCGCTCGGATCGTGGAAGGGCGGGCAGCGGGTGCAGGGCGATGACCGGACAGAGCGCCTTGCGGACAACACGGAACGTTTCACTCGGTACGACCATGCGGGCGGACGCGGGGACTCCGTGGGAGGCCATTGCGATGAGCACGACATCCGACGTGCTGTTGACGTAGTCAACAATGGCAGTGGCGGCTCGCGAGCCGTGTAGCACCTCGAAATCGACGGAGACATCATCCGTCGACCACTCCGCTGCGAGGTTGTGGACGAGGTTGCTCTCGTCGGACCGCATCTGCGCCGGCACCTTCGCAAGGTCGATCACTTCGACCAGACGCAGACCCAGGCGAAGCGTGCGAGCAAGATCCATCGCGGTAGGAAGGATGGCAGTGGAGGCGTGGTTCGGGTCAACGGTCACAAGAATGACCCCACCGTCACCGACCCGTCGAACAGCTCGCTTTCCAATGAGCACCACCGGACGGCCGCTGTCGCGTACCAAGTCTTCGGCGACGCTCCCGAGCAGTGCTTCGAACGCTGCCCATCGGGCGTGGGTAGGCACGCACCAGAGCGAGGACGGGTGATGGATGACATCTCCGAGCAACTCTCCGCTGACGTCTTTCGAAACCAGCACCCGCGTGGACACAGGGACCGTTGCCGCCACGCTGAGAGATTCCAGTTCTTCGGCCGTCTCCGCCTTTGCACGCTGAGATGTCACCGACACCAATTCCACACCTGCGCCGAGCCGGTCAGCTAGTGCAGTAGCTATCTCAATGGCTTCGACGTCGGGGTCATCGGTGTCGACGGGGATCGTGACCGTGGTGTACACAGGAGGCTCCTTGCGGTGATGAAGAACACCTTCAGTATGGCCGTGAAGTATTGCGGGTACCCAGTGCCACTAGACCCTGGCTGAGCGGGTCTTTTGGCGAAACTCTTTGCTACGCTGTTCCAATGGACGAAACATCAGTCTCACATAATGAGACGCGCTACACACATGGTCACTCCGATGCTGTGCTTCGGTCTCATCGCTGGCGCAACGCGCAGAACTCGGCCGCGTATCTGCTGCCCCACCTCGAGCCGGCGATGCATCTGCTTGACGTCGGATGCGGGCCGGGCACGCTGAGCATCGATCTGGCTCGACACGTCGCTCCGGGCCGGGTGCTCGGCGTTGACCTCGACCCCTCCGTCGTAGCAGAGGCCACCCGGACCGCCGAAGGGTCCGGTCTCGATATCAGCTTTGTCACCGGTGACTTTGCCGAGGTCGACACGCCAGCCGTTGGTTTCGATGTCGTGCACGCCCATCAGGTTCTGCAGCATGTCGGTGACCCGGTCGGGACACTGCGCTCCATGGCGCTACTGGCTAGGCCCGGAGGCATCATCGCCGCGCGGGATGCCGACTATCCCGCCATGACCTGGTTCCCCCGAGAACCCCTGCTGGATCGCTGGCTCGACATGTACATGGCCGTAACCACCCGCAACGGCGCCAATGCCGACGGGGGTCGGCAGTTACTCCACTGGGCCCAGCAGGCCGGGCTCCACGACATCGTCTACACGACTTCGACGTGGACCTTTTACACAACCGAGGACCTTGCGTGGTGGACGACGTTGTGGGCCGATCGGGTCACCACCTCACGTCTGGCTCACATGGCGGTGGAGTACGGCATTGCAACCGGCGATGAGCTCGACGACATGGGTCAGGCCTGGCGGGCGTGGGGAACGCAACCGGGTGCAGCGTTCATCGTGATGCACGGAGAGATCATCGCCCGCACATCTAGCACCCCACGGGTTCTTTGACGGCAGGCCGAAAGTCCCCAGGCCCGGCAGGCCCGAGTTATCACCAGATAGTCCCGATTTATCGAAGTGTCCGGCTGGCCTTTTCGACGGCTTCGCGCATCTCGTCCACAGCCTCCCGAACGCCCGCGAGCAGCGAGCGTGAAGCATCGCTTCCTCCGGTCATGAGTTCACGTACGGCGCGTTCCACCTTTTGACGACGGTGGTCAACCTCCGCGGTCACCTTGCTCCACTGATATCTTGCGTCCATGGCGGCGAGGTCGGTCTGGACGAGGAGTTCCTCCGCCATGGCTTTGGGCGACATCTTCGCCGGGTTGGTCACACGGATCGTTGCACGGGCCTTGGACGCCGTCTTCTTTGCGGGTCCGGCCTTCTTTGCGGTGGCCTTCTTCGCGGTTGCAGTCTTTGCTGTTGTCGGCATGATTCTCTCTCCTGAGTGGGTGGCGCAGTTGTTACGCCAACCGTAGAGATGCAAGCAACGGAGGCGTAGGGCACAACGTCCCGACTCGACACAGCGGAAGTCCTTAAGGAACTATCCCGGTCCTTCACCATCGAGCCACTGTTGTCGGATCTTTTTCCCCTGTTCGTACGCAACCGGGTAGCAGGCCATCGCCCGACTGCGGTCGAACAGCTGATCAGGCCGACGAGCCAACGCAGCCACTGCCGCGTTGGGACGAATGAGCCAAAGCCCACCGTCGGGGTTCGCTAGTCCCCAGCTCCGCATCTCTCGAACCATGATTTGTTCCATCAGTCGTCCGGCCGGACCGAACATCGAACCCGCCATAGGCGTGATGACTAATAGGTTGTCGGCTATGTCGCATCGGTCGGCTGAAGTCATGGAACGAACGCCGCCGTCGACATAGCGATGCCCCTTGATTCGGTGCGGTGCGAGCAGCCCCGGGACCGCAGAGGATGCCGCGACAAGATCGGCCACGGGATAGTCCGCCCCGTTCAGCACCACCCGACGGAGCCGGGGCAGTTCGCACACCACCACGCTGACCGAGGGAGCACGCGCTTCCCCGAAGATGCGCGTGGCGATGTCTCGCAACCGACCGGAACGGGGATCCGGTATACGTGGCATATCGTCACCGATGGCCGAGATCGCCGTCGACCAACGGATACCCAGCGACATTGCAGAGGCTGCCCACGCTCCCGCTGACGTACCAACTGCGGGCGCCGCAGCCAGATCGACCCCGTTATCGATGAGTGCCTCGGCGACGCCCATCAGGTACGCAATTCCGAACAGACCACCGCCACCGTAAGCAACAGTCAGGTGCGGCCGAGCGAGCGGC
Organism: Acidimicrobiia bacterium; assembly: GCA_043730435.1. Taxonomy (GTDB): domain Bacteria; phylum Actinomycetota; class Acidimicrobiia; order Acidimicrobiales; family Ilumatobacteraceae; genus JANMCE01. The sequence goes on from JAYTKG010000490.1 coordinate 7,308, forward strand.
GCATCAAATCCTTCCACTTCGTTTGCCTCTCTGTTGGCGCCACAACTGCGTTACCTAAAGCGAACCGCTCCCGTGCGTGACGCACGGGCTGAACTACATTTTCGGCATGACAACAAAGGCGACCGTGGCCAGATGAAGACCGGCACCGATGACGGTCATCAGGTGAAAGACCTCGTGATAACCAAAGACGGTCGGCCACGGATCGGGTCGCTTCACGGCGTACACGACGGCACCCAGGGTGTAAGCCAGTCCTCCTCCGACGATCAGTGACAAGCCGAACGTTCCGAGGCGCGTATGCAGTTGGGACACGAACGGGACGATCGACCATCCGACGATGATGTAGACGGCGGTGAAGAGGGAGCGGGGAAGAGCGACGCTCACCCATTGCAGACCGATCCCGATGACTGCACCTGTCCAGCAGACGATGAGAATGATGCGACGAGCCCTTTGATCAAGGCCGACGACGGCAAACGGCGTGTAGGCGCCGGCAATGGCGAGAAAGATGGTCGAGTGATCGAGCCGTCGCCACGTTCGGAGCTGCCGTTCACTCCAGCGACCGCGGTGATACAGCGCAGATGTCCCGAACATGGCCAGCGTGCCGAGCAGGTAGACGACCAGCGTGAGCCGATGCCGACGCGACGCATCGTTGAGCGCCAGCATAAGCAAGCCGAGCAGGAGAAACGTGAAGAACGACCCGACATGCAGCCAACCACGCATGAGCGGTTTGAGGAGTCTCGCTGGTGAGGCAGCCGGTGCTGATTTGGTCGGGGCCGATGATTGCGAACGAGTCATATTGAAGCGGAGACTACGGCTACGAGCGCCGAAGCCTCAGGAGCCGCGATCTACTCTTCAATCGCGTGAAGGGCCTATTGTTCGGCTGGGAAGCCGTCTTGTTCGTCTTCGGCATCGTCCGTCGCCCCCTCCTCGCCATGAGACAGAACGACTTCCTCGCCGTAGGGATCCATCGTTTCGCCCGAATCGAGGTTCACCGGGTTGTCGCCTGTCCAGAGGGAGCGGAGTGGGGCACGAGCGATGACGTGCTCGGGGTCCGTCTCACGAATCTTTGGTTTCGCGTTCATAGACCGATTCTGCCGCGTTTGAGGTGACCATTTCTCGGGTCAAAGGTCCTCGGTCTGAAGGCCAAGGTCCGCTTGCGCACCGGCGTGGAGTACAAGGTCTCACAGGTTGCATCCTCGTTTCAGATACTTAGCTCATCGTGAGATGCACAGTGTCGGGTGTATGGCACTACCAAGAGCCTCTCCTCGGGAATCTCCCCAGCGCAACGTTCGCATCGACCGTACGTGCCGTGCTCAAGCCGGCCACGTGCGCTTGCGATTTCCTCAAGCGACCGATCG
>JAYTKG010000491.1:0-4377 GCA_043730435.1 Acidimicrobiia bacterium
CAATTCTTCGGCACCCATCAGCGCACACGACATGGTGCCGCAGATATTGATGACGTACTTGCCAACCGGTTCCATCTTGAACATTTCGTAGAAGGTGCAGGTGCCGTACACCTCAGCTGACGTGGCGCCGACCAATTCACCAATGTGGGCCATGGCGTCGTTGGTGATGTAGCCGTCCTGCTCCTGCGCCAGGTGCAGCAGCGGAATAGTGGCCGAACGAGCCTTGGGGTAGCGGCCGATGATTTCCTTCGCCAGCGCGACGTTGGCGTCGTTGAGTCGAGCCATTACGCGGTTTGCTTCTTCTTGATCAGACCGAAGCGCTTGGCCGAGGTGTACACACCGTAGGCGAACAGGCCGAGCGAAATTATCTTGCGGAGTCGGTTCAACTTCTTCATTAGCGATCAACCTCTCCCAGAACGGGATCAACACTAGAAATAACGGCAACCGCGTCGGCAACCAGGCCGCCGCGCATCATGTGCGGCAGGCACTGGATGTTCACGAAACTCGGTGCCCGCACGTGCATGCGGTACGGCTTAGGGCCACCATCGGATGCGATGTAGCAACCAACCTCGCCACGGGGGGATTCGATGCCCACGTAGACCTCGCCCTCCGGCACTTTGAAGCCTTCGGTGAAGATCTTGAAGTGATGGATGAGTGCTTCCATCGACTCATCAATGCGGGCTCGCGGTGGCGGCGTAATTTTCTTGTCCTGGATGCGGTAGTCACCCCCCGGCATATGGTCGAGCACCTGGCGCACGATCTTCATTGACTCGCGGATCTCGTTGAGGCGAATGGCGAACCGGTCAAACGCGTCACCGTAGGAACCGACGATGACATCGAAATCCATCATGTCGTAGTGCAGGTAGGGCATGTCGCGACGCAGGTCGAAGGCCACGCCGGTTGAACGAAGAATGGGACCGCTGGCACCGAGGGCCATGGCCTCATCGGGCGTGATGACACCCACGCCCTGCAGGCGCTCGCGCCACAGCGGCTGGCCGGTCATGAGCACGTCGTACTCTTCAAGACGGGCGGGCAGCATGTCGAGAATGGCGAGCACGTCGTCGCGCCAACCGTCGGGCAGGTCGGCCGCAACGCCGCCGGGGCGGATGAAGTTGTGGTTCATCCGAAGGCCGGTGACCTTCTGGAAGAACCGCAGCACTTCTTCACGCTCACGCCAGCCGTAAATCATCATGGACACCGCACCGAGGTCCATGCCGTTGGTGGCCATGAACAACAAGTGGCTGGCCATACGGTTCAGCTCGGAGAGCAGCATGCGCATCCACACCGCACGCTCGGGGATGTCACCGTCGATGCCGAGCAGCTTTTCGGTGGCGAGTGAGAACACGAGCTCGTTGTTGAGCGGGCTCAGGTAGTCCATGCGGGTGACGTTGGTGCCGCCCTGCATGAACGACAGATCCTCGCCCTGCTTCTCCATGCCGGTATGCAAGTAGCCAATGATGGGCTTACACCGCAGCACGACCTCGCCCTGTAGTTCGAGCATGAGGCGCAACACGCCGTGCGTTGACGGGTGCTGCGGACCCATGTTGATGATCATGGTCTGATCTTCGCTGGGGTCAACCGCATTGATGTCCATGGCCGCAGCCTCGGTCTCCGACATACGCAAGACCGAGCCAACATTACGCATGAGCTCAACTGCCGTCAGCTCATGGCGGGGCCGCATTTCCTGCCCGCCCTCGTTGGTACGAAAAGTCTCTTCTGTGGTGGTCATGATGTCGCACCTCTATTCACGATTGACCGAGCGAAGCGAGACCGAGCGTCGAGGAAGAACGGCGAAGCCGGGCTACGTAGCCTCGAAGAGGCGCTATTGCGTAGCAAACGGTAGCGAGCCGACCGAGGCATTAGCACGGTCATTAGCGCGTGCCTTTGAATTGCACGGGGATACGACCGGCGTCGTAGTCCTTGCGGAGCGGATGTCCATCCCAGTCCTCGGGCATGAGGATGCGAGTGAGGTCGGGGTGCCCGCTGAACGAGATACCAAACATGTCGAACGCTTCGCGCTCCATGGCCTCACAGCCGGGCCACACGTCGTAGGCCGACGGCAGCGTGCAATCACTCTCGGGCACCTGTACCCGCACGCGAACTCGTTCACGGTTGGCGATGCTCAGCAGGTTCAGCACGACCTCAAAACGCTCAGGCGGAATGCTGTCGGGCAACGGACGACCGGGGTGGGTGAGATAGTCAACGCCGCACAGATCAGCACACATGGTGAAGCCGTCGGCAACCAGGCTGCGGAGCACCTGGATGTAGTCGGTACGGCCGACATGCACGACTTTCTGATCACGGCTGTAGGTGACCAGGCAGCCGTGCAGACGCTCAGGTTCCGGCGTCGGCTCTGGCGCGACGGCGGGTGTCTCGGTGGTTGTCATCGGCTACCTCCGGGAGAGTGCGACGGTGACGGGTCGGCCGGTGGCCGCTTGTTCTTCCACATGAATCTGCGCACCGGCACCGGTGTCGTCGCGACGACGCAGGATCTCGCCGTTCTGGATGAGCTGATGCAGCGTGGTGATGGCATGGATAAGCGTTTCGGGAGTGGGTGGGCACCCCGGCGCGTACACGTCGACGGGCACGATCTGATCGACGCCCTGCACGATGGCGTAGTTGTTGAACATGCCACCGCTGGATGCACACACGCCCATGGAAATAACCCACTTGGGTTCCATCATCTGGTCGTACACCTGCCGCAGAACCGGCGCCATCTTCTGGCTGACCCGGCCGGCCACGATCATGATGTCGGCCTGCCGGGGCGAAGCGCGAAACACTTCCATGCCGAATCGACTGATGTCGTAATGGGCGGCGCCGGTGGCCATCATTTCGATGGCGCAGCACGCAAGGCCGAACGAGGCCGGCCAGCTGGAACGAGCCCGGGACCAGTTGACAAGGTCCTCAACTTTGCCGGTGAGGAAGTTGTGGTTCAAGCCACCGAGACCGTCGGTGAGTACGTCGGCGACACCCATCAGGCGGCCTCGTCGATTCGGCCTTCAAGCCCGACGCGCTTAATGGTGCTGGTCGTGGTGCGCTCCTCGGAAACGAGGCTCGATGACGGGCGCAGCATCTTCTTGATGGGACCCCAGTCGAGCGCGCCTTTGGCCACGATGTACACGAACGAGAAGAAGAAGATCACCGAGAACGTTACGATTTCCCAGAAGCCGTAGGCACCCAGCGCTTCGTGGGCAACCGCGTACGGATAGAGGAAAATCACTTCGATGTCGAACATGATAAAGAGCATGGCGACCAGGTAAAAGCTCACCGGGAAGCGGTCTGGTGGTTCACGGGTGGGCACGATGCCGCACTCATACGGTGCGATCTTGGCCGAGGTCTCGCGCTTGGGGTTCAGCAGCCCCGATGCCACGAAGGACCCGGCGGCAAACAGCACGCCAAGCACCAGCAGCACCAGAATCGGGAGGTACTGAGCCATCAGACCGACACCGTCTCCTGCGTTTCGGCGTCGACCTTTACAACGGCGCGGCTTTCATCACGGTTCTCATCCACCAGCAGGTCACGGCGGTGCAGCATGCGGCAGAGAAGGGCGAACAGCAAGGCCGACCCAATGGTGATGAAGGTCGCCGGCAGACGCTTGGCGCCACGATCACGCTGCATCAGCACGAACCAGTGCGGCTGCTGCGGATCGGCCTCGGCCTTCGGCGGCGCCTTGCCCGGTTCGGTCGCTACCTTGATCACCGGAGCAACTTCGACCATGGCGAAATGGTCGTCGTGGAAGAACGCGAAGTAGTCGAGGTTGACCGTGCCGAACTTCCAGAAGTCGAACGAAAGGTTCGGCCAGCGTTCGCCGCCCTTGTCGTACACGGCGACCGGAATGTAGTCACCCGCCTTGAGCGCCTTGGATTCGATCTGGAGGATCTCATCTGCGGCCGCAATGGCCTGACCACGACCACCGTTGTCTTCGGGAAGCAAGAGCCACCCATTGACCCTGGTACCGGGCGTGCGGTTGTCCGGGATGGTTGCGTCACGAGCAACCGATACGCGTGACTCGACCAGTTTCTCTTTGCCAACGATGGTGTCGCTGGCTTTCCAGGATGGTTCTTTGCCCTTGAGGCCGATGCCGTACACGATCCAGATAGCGCCCATCAGCATCATCCAGCCGAACAGACCCGCGAGTGCCACCAGCATGCCGAGACGGGCGCCCAGGTTGGTGCCAAGGATCATGTACGTGCTGCCGCACAACACGGTGAAAGCAATAAGTACCACCGTGATGCCACGGAGGCCCGGCTGCCAGGAGATAGCCAACAGCGCGTTGGCGGATGCAGTCATGTTTTACAAACCCCGGATGTATTCGACGACAGCCTTGCGCTGATCTTCCGTAAGCAAACCACAGTAGCCGGGCATACGACCCGATCC
>JAYTKG010000492.1:0-15382 GCA_043730435.1 Acidimicrobiia bacterium
GCCAGGGACTCATGACGGTTGATGTCGGGTGCCTCGTTCATCAGGGTAAACATGCCCTCTCCGCTTTCCTTGGCCAAGATGACCGCTCCGATCGACAGCAGCGAGGCGCCCGCTGTTGCCAACCCGAACCGGCCGCGCCAGTCCCGTCGAACCGCAATGAGCACGGCCGCGATGGCCACGGCCGGGATCAAGACGACCGGCAAATGGACCATAAGCAGGTGAGCGGGCAAGCCGAAGATTTTTTGCATGCGCAATCCTTCCGAGTGATTCAACCGTACAGACATACGTACTAACCGACTGGACAGACTTCCGAACGGTCTGCCGGACGCCCAAATAGGAGATGCCTGTGATTCGCACCATTCGTGTATCGGTTTTGTCCCTCTTACTGATCGGTGTCGCTGCGGCCTGTGGCTCATCGACCGAAACGACAACGGCCGCTGCTCCAGCCACGACCACCGCTGCTGCTGCGGCGACGACCACGGCAGCCGCAGCAGCTACCACCGCAGCCCCAGCGGCCACCACCGCTGCTGCCCCGGCGACCACGGCTGCCCCAGCCGCTACCACAGCCAAGCCTGCCGACAGCACCGCGGCGCCTGCTGCGGCAGCTTCGGCAGGACCAGCCTGCACAGGTCTGGGCGCTGCCGGCACCGGAGCGACCACGGCCGACGTCAGCTTGATCGAGTGGGACATTAAGGCCCCTGCAACGGTGAAGGCGGGCAAAGTCACCCTAAATATCACGAACACCGGTGGGAACAAGCACGAGATGGTGCTCATCAAGGGCGACAGTTTCGACGCCCTGCCCAAGCTGCCCAACGGCGCAGTAGATGAAACAAAGCTGGAAGCCGGCGCGCTGCTTGGCCGCACCGAGAAGCTCGACGGCAACAAGTCGTGTTCAACCACCGTCGACCTGGCACCGGGCAAGTACGTGATGCTGTGCAATATCCAGTTCGGCGCAATCAGCCATGCCGCCAAGGGCCAGAAGTTCAACTTCGAGGTAGCGGCCTAAGTCAACACTCCGAGCGTCCCCCAAGCGGGAGCGAGGAACGAGCGGAGCGCCGGGACCGAGGCATGAAGAGACGGGAACCAGTCAGACCGGGGCGTCGGTCGTAACGACGCCTCGGTCGAGCTGGATGATCCGGTCGACTCGAACCGATTTCAGGAACTGACGGTCGTGCGTCACGAGTAGCACGGTGCCCGCAAACGTTTCGAGAGCCTGCTCGAGTTGTTCAATAGCGGGCAGATCGAGATGGTTCGTTGGTTCGTCGAGTACGAGGCAGTTCACCCCCTTCGCTTGCAGCAGAGCCAACACGGCGCGAGTGCGCTCGCCCGGCGACAGCGAACTGCTGGCGCGGTTCACGTGCTCGGCCCCGAGCCCGAACTTGGCCAGCAGCGTGCGGGTCTCAGGGATGACAAACCCGGTGGCTGTCATGAACGCTTCAAGCAATGTGGACGAACCTTCGAATCGTTCACGGGCTTGGTCGATACCGCCGACGATCACGCCAGGGCCGAGGTACTGCGCGCCCGACGTGAGGGGCTGCTCGCCAAGCAGCGCCCGCAGCAGCGTCGTCTTGCCGCTGCCATTACTGCCCAGAATGGCAACTCGCTCGGAGCCGCCGATTTCAAGTGTGATCGGGCCGAGCCGGAACGTGCCGCGATCGACTACTGCATCGGAGAGCCGTGCAACGACGTTGCCTGCTCGCGGTGCGGCGGCGATTTCCAAGCGCAGATCCCAGCCCTCCCATGGCTTTTCTACGACTTCCAGACGTTCCATCGCTCGTTCCGTGCGGCTGGCTCTTGCCGCGACCTGTTCCGTTTTCTCCTGCCGGAACTTTCGGCCAGCGACGTCTTTGTCCGACTGTTTCTGCTTGTGCGCAATGACGCCCTGCGTGGCCCAGTCGCGCTCTCGCTGCGCCCTACCGACCAATTCTGATCTTTGGTTGCGGTAGTTGGCGTAGTCGTCCTCGGCGTGCCGACGCGATGTGGCCTTCTCTGACAGATAACCCGACCAGCCGCCGCCGAACAACGACGCCTTGTGCGAGTGCTCATCGAGTTCCACCACATGAGTGACGACGTGTTCGAGAAAGGTTCGATCATGACTCACGATGATTTGTGGTGCGTCGGTGGAAAGAACGAACGCTTCCAGTCGAGCAAGACCATCAAGGTCAAGGTCGTTCGTGGGTTCGTCCAGCAGGTACACGTCGAAGCGGCTGAGCAGCAGCGCTGCTAGACCGACGCGGGCCGCCTCGCCACCCGAGAGTGCGGTCATGGCCCGGTCGAGTACTGCGGCGTGGAGACCGAGGTCGTGCCATACGTCCTCCATCCGAGCATCGAAGTCCGCGCCGCCCAGTACCAACCACCGATCGAGTGCGATGCTGTAACGATCATCGGCACCAGCCGCCGCCGTCGCTAGGTCGGCCGTCGATGCTTCGAGTTCGGTGGTGGCGTCATTCACACCGGTTCGACGAGCCAGCAGGTCTCGGGCCGTTTCGTTCGGTGTGCGCTCAGGCTCTTGCACCAAAAAGCCAACGGTGGCCTCGGGCGGCATGAGGGTGACCTTGCCCTGGTCGGGTTTCAGGCGCCCGGATAGCACGCGGAGCAACGTTGACTTTCCGACACCGTTCGGGCCGACGAGACCTATCCGTTGACCTGGTGCGAGTTGCACACCCACCCCGTCGAGGATGCGGCGTCGGCCCATGTCGACATCGAGAGCAGTGGCAATCAGGGTGGCGGGCATGGTCCTCCAAAGCGGGCCGTCATGCTGTCATGCCGATGGTTGTGCCGGCGAAGAGGATTCGCCGTCGAGCCACTTCAACGCGCCGTGCGCCGCTGCGACGCCGGTGCTGAAACAGGCCTGCAAGAGGTACCCGCCGGTTGGCGCTTCCCAGTCGAGCATCTCGCCGGCCACGAACACGCCTGGCTTCTTTCGCAGACCGAAGTGATCATCCACTTCACTTCGGGGGATGCCACCGGCCGTGGAGATCGCTCGGTCAATCGACGTCGGGCTCAGCAGTTCCAGCGGGAGAGATTTTAGGTGTGCGGCCTCCGCCGCCGCTCCAACTTCGTGAGCGAGTGCAATGGCGACCGGCGAGAGTCCGACCCGTTTCAAGGCCGTCGTGAGTGAGTCACCCTTGCGTCGCTTCGCCAGTCTCGACGCAAGCGCTTCAAGCGTGAGATCGGGATGCAGGTCGAGCCGAAGATCGGCGGCACCGTCACGCGCAATGGCTTGGCGGATAGTGACGCCAAGCGTGTAGATGGCGCCGCCCTCAATGCCATCGCTGGTGATCATCGCCTCGCCTCGCACGGTCTGGCCGTTGCACGACAGCCGCACGTTCTTCAGCGGAACGCCAGCGAAGCGGCTGCGGAAATGTTCGGACCAGTCGACAACAAAGCCGGAGTTGGCTGGCGTGAGCGGTGTGACCTCGACGCCTGCACTGCGGACGATCTCCGTCCACATGCCGGTCGAACCCACTCGCGGCCAGCTCGCGCCGCCGAAAGCGAGGATCGTGGCGTCGGGATTCGCGATCGCTTCGCCGGTGGGCGTTGCGAAGCGCAGTTCGCCTGCACTGGTCCAGCCAAGCCAGTCGTGCTTCAGGCGCGACGTCACACCGAGTTCGGCGAGGCGCGCCAGCCATGCCCGGAGCAACGGTGTCGCTCGAAAAGCGCTCGGAAAGACCCGACCGCTTGAGCCCACGAACGTCTCCTGGCCCAGCTCCGACGCCCACGCTCGTAGCGCGTCCGGAGGAAAGGCACGAAGCGCCGGAGCGAGCCAGTCGGCCGCAGGGCCGTAACGCCCGATGAACTGCTCGAACGGTTCGCTGTGGGTCAGGTTCAGCCCGCCGCGACCGGCCAGCATGAATTTGCGACCAACAGCCGGCATTCGGTCGTACACCGTCACGCTTGCGCCCGCTCCTGCGAGAGTTTCGGCCGCCATCAGCCCCGCCGGTCCCCCACCGAGCACCGCAATCGTCGCTACCGGCCGTGTGCTCACCCCACCATCCTCCCGCATGCAGATGTCCTGGTCTCATTCCCGCACCAGTCGGCTCCGGTCCCCACCGGATGCGACCGAAGCCGCCTCGTTCGCTCCAGAACGGCCGACGTTACGAGCGAAGTTCGGGGCGACCCGAGCCGGTGGCGGCGAGTTTTCCTTCGACGAACATGGGAAGGCCACCAACATCGACGGTGGTTTCCTGCCACTCCCACTCTGTTTCGAATTGGCGGGCACCGGCTGCTTCCATGTCGGTCCGCAAGGCGTCGGTGAGGGTCGCAGTGGCCAGGGAGCGGGCCTCGTGGAGTGTGACGACCGTGACCGGATCGATGCCGACGTAAACCAGGAACTGGCCGAGCTGGGGCGCGCTGATGGTTGTCTGGCGGGTGATGCGTACCCGGCCGACGACGGCGCCGATGGCGTTGGCGACATCGGCGTGTTCGGGCACGATGACCTCGGAGTGCAGCAGAGCGCCGACCCGCGGATAGTACGTTGCGGCCGAAGCTCCCAGACCGACCAGCGGCACCGCGAGACCTACCGAGAGTTTGACGAGTGACCCGGCATCGTTCAACGCTGCTTGCACGATGGGCGTGGCGACCGACGAGGCAGGAAGACCGTCGCGTTGCAGCGCTGCAGCCAGGACAGCTTCGGCCGAACGGCGCACGAGCGCGTCGATCGTGAGCGCGGCCGCCGCCACTCCGTCGACCGCTATCTGATTTCCCAGCCGGTCTTTGCGTCGGGCGAAGAGGCTGGCTGCCAGCTCCGCAACGGCGACGTCGTCGGTGTGCTGCAGGCCCAGCACGTGGCTGGCGTCGGTAGGTGTGAACGAGGAAAGCTGGATCAGTCCGCGGCGAACGAGTCGGGCGAGTGCACGCCGTTTCATGGCGGTGTTCAGCACATTTCGGGCAACGGTCGGCTTCTGTCTGACTGCGTCGATCACGGATTGTTCGGTGCTGTCGAGAACAGCTGCACGATGCCGCTGTCGGGTTGGGAGCAGCACGATCCCGTCGAATTCGTCGGGTGTCTCGCTGGCGAGCTGAGCCGTCAGCATATGGGTGACCAACGCTTGCTCGGTGCTGGCCAGCACGCACAATGGCACGACCCGACGCGGCCCGATGATCAGCTGCGGCCCAGCCGCGCGGTCATCGTGGCGCACTTCACTATCGCCACCGAGACCGTGGGTGTCCATCGCTACTGCGGTCACCATGGTCTTGTGACCGCCCACGGTTGCGCCGTCCTGGCTCACGAGCGGGCGACCACTGCGGACCACGGCGATGTCGGTAGTGGTGCCACCAATGTCGGAGATCACGCCATCGCGAAGCGACGTCAGGTGCGCTGCGCCTACCAGGCTGGCGGCTGGACCGGACAGGATTGTTTCGATCGGTCGCTCCCGCACGAACGCGGCGGACACGAGAGAACCGTCGCCTCGCACGACCATCAGCGGCGCGGTGATTCCCCGTGATCGCAATGCGTGTTCGGTCGTGTCCACTAGGTCTTCTACTATCGCAATCAGCCTGGCGTTCAGCACGGCGGTAACCGCTCGCTTCGGGCCGTTCAACTGCGCCGAGAGGTGGTGGCTCATGGTGACCCAGCGGCCCGTTTTCTCACGGAGGAACGCGGCCACGGTCAGCTCATGGGCCGGGTTGCGCACACTGAACTGTGACGTGACCGCAAAGGCGTCGACGTGATCGGCGATGTCACCCAACGCCGCACCCAACGCGTCAAGATCGAGCGGGGCGATTTGGTAGCCGTGGGAGTCGTGGCCGCCCTCAAGCAGCAGCACCGGGTCCTTTCCCATGGCTTCGGGCAGCCCGGCGCGGTCCAGTACCTCAGCCTCAAAGCCGATGATGACCGAACAGACCGCACGTCCCTTTCCTTCAACCAGCGCGTTGGTAGCGAGCGTTGTCGACAGCGACACCACGTCGATGCGCTCCGGGGCAACGCCCGAGTCGGTTAGCACCCGCTCAATCGCTGCCACGATGCCGACCGAGAGTTCGTCGTGCGTGGTAGGCGCCTTCGCCTTGGCAACCACGGTGGAGGTCTCCTCATCGAAAATCACCGCGTCGGTGTAGGTGCCACCAGTATCAATACCGAGAAGGAAACGACCGCTCACTTCGACATCGTATCGGTGCATCTCGTCGTGCAACCGGTTCGTGACCGGGCTGCGGTCCCCTACTGTTTGGAGATGCTCGCTGAAATTGCTGCCGCTGTTCGAGAGGGTCGAGTCAGCCCCGAGGAGTTGATGGAGGAATCGCTGCGTCGGATCGAGGCCCACAACCCGGCCTTGAACGCAGTCATCGCCCTCCGATCAGAGGATGCCCGGCTCGAGGCCCGGGCAAGCTCGCGGACGGGTCCGCTGGCCGGAATCCCGCTTCTCGTGAAGGATCTCACCGATGTCGCCGGTATGCGGACCAGCAAAGGCTCCCATCTGCTCGCAGACGCCCGGCCTGCGCCGAACGATGCTCTCCTCGTGCAGCGCTTGCGCGCCGCCGGCGCGATTGTGGTGGGCAAGACCAACACCCCTGCGTACGGCCATACGGGGTTCACCACCAATACGATCTTCGGGGCAACCAAGAACCCGTGGAATCTCGAACGATCACCGGGCGGCTCCTCGGGCGGCTCCTCGGCCGCCCTGGCAGCCGGACTGTCACCGCTGGCGACCACGAGCGACGGCGGTGGTTCTGTTCGGGGCCCGGCCGCTCTGTGCGGACTCGTCGGATGGAAGCCGACCAACGGCATCATCGGTCGCGAGCGGGCACCAAGTTGGATCAGCTATTCCACCGCTGGCGCCACCGGGCGCACCGTGGCCGATGTCATCTTGGAAGGCAGCGTGCTGGCCGGTTCGGCGTTCGGTGACATCATGAGCCCTCCCAATGGGTCCACCTCGTTCGTACCCGCCAACCCAACACGCGTTGTTGCCGTGCGTAGTTTTCGTGGTGCCGTCGCACCCGTGGTGAGCGCGGCCTTTGATCGAATGTGCGCACTGATCGCCGATGACCTCAGGCTGCCGTTAACGATCATCGACCGATTCACCGACGTGGACTGTGCCTGGCACTGGATCGCCACTGGTTCGGCCGAACTGGCCCAAAGCCTGGCCGCTGATCGAGACCGGTGGGACGAGTTCGAACCTACCTTACGGATACTGCTCGATTTAGGGGCCAACCTGTCGTTACCCGACTACATCGCCGGTCAGCGCGCCCGCTATCAGGCCGCCGCCGATCTCGACCAGGTGCTGGATGGGAATGCCGTGCTGATTTCGCCGACGCTGAACGCCGAGTCATTCCCGCCTGACGGACCGCTTCCGGTCGAGATTGAAGGCGACAAGCGACTCGCGATTGGTTTCAACACGATGGATGCCAACTTCACCGGTCACCCCGCGGTGTCAGTTCCTATGGGCCACGACAATGCTGGCGTGCCCCTCGGCCTGCAGATCATGGCCCCTCGATTCCGTGACGACCTTGCCCTCGGCCTTGCGGCAGCGATCGAACAAGCCGCACCGTGGGCCAACGTCGCACCCGGCTACGAACCGTGGCCGCTGTCCTCCTCGAAAGGGTAAGGAACGGTTGCTAGGTTGGGCCGGTGATCGTTCTTGGCCTCGTTCTCGGCGCCGTTGGCGTGTTTGGCGTGGTGTGGACCACGTTCCTCATCAGCCGTGTGTTGAACGCAACCTACGGACGAGCCGACGGCGGTCTCAGCGTGCGGGCGACCAACGACGGCACAGTGCCAGCACGCATGCGTTGGTTGTTGCGGGGCTTCGCACTTATCGCCGCGATCGGCGCCGTGCTTGTCGTCGCCTGGCTCTTCCGCTAGCCCGCGCGCGAAACGAGGACCCGACACGGTCGGATCCTCATTAGGCGTAGAGCAGGAAGGGGGCCCAGTCTTCGGGCACACTTCGGCCGGCGGTTATCGACCAGCGAACTCGCTCGGCCCATGATGGTTCACGGGGCGGGAAGAGCAACTGCATGCGGGCCTCCTCCGGCGTTCGGTCACGCTTGCGGCGGTTGCATGGCCCGCAGGCGCTCACCAGGTTGAGCGGCTCGATGTTGGAGCCTCCTCGTGACTTTGGCATCACATGGTCGATGGTCAGCTTGACTCGCTCGCTGCTGGTGCGGGCGTGCCAACCGCAGTAGGCACATGTCCAACGGTCACGCTCGTGCACGGCTCGCTTGCGGGCAAGACCGACCCTTCGCCGTCCGGCCGGAATGGAGCAGTGCGTGAGCCGAATGACCGACGGCAGGAAGACGGACAGAGAAGGTGACGAGACCATCTCGTCCCGCTCGACCACTGCTTCGGCCCGCTCGTCAAGCAGCAGGATGATGGCGCGCTGCCATCCAATCACGGTGACGGGACGGTATCCGGCATCGAGTACCAGGACCCGGCTGTCAGCGAAGCCACGGGGCGTGGGCTCTATCGCTGCTTCGTCTTCCGATGTCGCCTGCATGATGATTGGCCTCCTGTCGTTTCCGACGGTAACGAAGCCGCGCTGTTCTTTGCCGAGTAATTTCTCCCACACTTGCCAGGGCAGGGCACCCGCACGAACTCACAGCTTCCGTTGTTCAACTTCCGTAATGCGCCTCACTGGTTCTCTGTGTTGTGTGCTCATTATGGCTGATCCGGCGGCATTCGGCTCGACCAAAGCCTCAGGTTGGCCACGACTTCGCGACGAAATCGGTCGTCAGGCAACTGGATTTGTCGCAAAGTCGTTGATTCCTAGGCCGGGAAGGTCAGTTGGTACCACTGCACCCGCGGCGGGACCTCGGGAGATAGCTGCAGCTCGACACGTGCGGCACCAAGCTCGCACTGCAGCACCATTGTCCCGCTCGTGGCTGCCTGTACACCGAGAATACGCCCGAGCACGGCGCCGCATGCGGCGTGGAAGAGCGCTGCTTCGTCACGTCGACGGTGGCGCTCATTGTCCAGAAAGACGTTGTCCGAAAACAGCGCGTCAGCAACGTCATCGTCCCATTCGAAGAGCAGGTCCACCAGCGTGTTCGCGGCGATAAACAACATCTCCGACGACAACGGAAGCGGCAAGGGCAGCACACCGGCTTCTTCTAAGACGTCGAACAGTTCTCGCGTGAGCGCTGCCATTGGCGCGTACGTGACGTTTCCCAGCGCGATGACACCCACGCCGCGATCGATCGACCAGCGCATGTTGGAACCGAAGCCGGGGAGTCCGCCGCTGTGGGCCACCATGGGTCCGAGCGTGAGGTCGTGGATGACGTTGAGGCCCATGCCGTAGCCCGACGACCCAAGTCGCGTCTTGCCATTGTCGAGGGTGGTGACCGACACCGGCAAGGCTCGACACACTTGCTGCATCTCGCGTCGCGACGAACGACGCAGCGGCCCATCATCGACATCGTCGCGAGGCGGAAACGCGTCGAGCAGGAACGTAACCCACAGCGCCAAGTCCTCGAGGTTGCTCCACAGTCCGCCCATCGCAGCGAACGCGCCGTCGCCGAGCGGATCTTCAGCAATCCAGTGATCATCAACCCAGCGACATCCAACAGCGGGAGCAGAGGGCGCCACCCACGTGGTCGCCGACATGCCGAGTGGCTCGAGTAAACGGTCGGTTATGAACCGCTGGTACGCCGCTCCCGTGACGTTGTCGATGACGCGGCCGAGAATGGCGTAGCCGTAGTTGGAGTATTCGAACGCGGTGCCGGGCGCGACGGCGAACGTGGCGCCCGCTGCCAGCAGTGCATCCATCCAGTCGGCTGTTCCGTCCAGGTGACGGTCTCCCCATGGGTCATCGGTCGCCAGGCCCGACGCCATCGAAAGTAGATGCCGCACGGTGATCGCGGGCGAATCAGCCGTCGGTAAACGGAAGCCCGCCACCGCCGGCACGTAGCTGGCGACGGGCTCGTCCAATAAGAGTCGCTTCTCATCGCGCAGGAGCAGGACGGCCGCCGCGGTGAAGCTCTTGGTCATGGAGGCTATGCGAAACACGGTGTGTCCGTCGGGCGCGCACTGTTCCACGCCGGGACGGCTCACCGACCCGAGTCCTGTCACATAAGCCACCTCGCCGCTGGCTAGCACGCCGTAGATCACGCCGGGCACGTGGTCGTTGGCCATCAGCCGTCGAACGACCTCGTCCATCGTGTCGACCGTTGCCGGAGTCAGGGTGAGCGGCCGAGGTGCGGGTGGCATCCCGCTACGGTAGAGGGCGATGACCCGCCTGCGCCTTGAGTTCACGGTCGAACCATTCAGAGAGGGCGGACCCGGTCCGCATGTTCTCGCCGCGGTCCAAGCCGTTCGGGATGCGGGGCTCGTCCCCGAGGACGGCCCGTTCGGCACCTCCGTCGAGGGAGAAGCCGATCACATCCATGCACTGCTCGGGCCGTTGTCGGCTGCAGCGACGGCCGCGGGTGCAACGGGCTTGCGCGTGAGCGTGCAGCCGGCCTTTGAAATCGCCGAGGGTGCCCATGAGTTGCTGCGGACTCTTCGCCCCATCGTGCATGCGCTCGGCGGCATCTTCATCGACGCAAGCCGCATACGGCCAACCGATGTCCCGCTCGACTGGAACGGTCAGCGCATAGGCGGCGTGCGCCCCGCCGCATCCAACGGCTCAGACCTGTCGGGTGCACTTGAGATCGCCATCGCCGAAGTTGAAGCTCTCGTCGGTGGTCGCCTTGGTGCATTGTCCCGCTCCGACAAACAACGCGCCGCAAGCCTCTTGAGCGAGCGCGGCGTCTTCCACCTTCGCAACGCCGTCGACGAAGTTGCCGACGCCATGAACGTCAGCCGCGCCACCATCTACAATTACTTGGCCGCCGCCAAACGCGACGGCTAAAGACAAACGGTCGACCCTGCCTACCAGTCGGGCATTAGCGTCGACGCCATGCGACTGCCGATTGATCGGCCCAATTTTCGTCTGCGGGCCTACAGAACTTCGGACGCTCGGGCTGTGGCCGAGCTGCGCTCTGATGCGAGCACGGCCGAATGGCAGAGCTGGGCTGTTCCCTACCCTTTGGAGAAGGCCAAGCAGATGGTCGACAGCGTGATGGCGCTCGATGGGCCGACGCCGGGTGAATGGTGGGGGCTTGCTATCGCGGACCCGACAACGGATGCGTTCATGGGGAACCTGGCTGTTCATCTCGCAGATCACGGCCATTCCGCCGAAATCGGATATGCCCTCTGCGTCGAACACCGCGGCAAAGGCCTCGCAACCAACGCAACGAAGGCGCTCGTCAACGCACTGTTCGCGCGGACCGAGATCAACCGCCTTGAGGGGTCCCTGCATCCTGACAACATCGCGTCGGCCATGGTGCTTGAACGGCTCGGCTTTGTCTACGAAGGAACGAGCCGCCAGTCCTTCTGGGTCGAGGACGTTGTCAGCGACGACGCTCACTACGGTTTACTACGCGAAGAATGGAGTGCCTGGAATGACGGGGCGGCTCCTCATCGATAGCACGGCTTCATCCCTACCGGCAAGATCGACCACGGCGAGATCGAAGCCAGCCTCGATCTCGATCAGATCAGATCGTCCAGTTAGCGAAGGCGTCGATCATGGCGTGGACGTCGCCGAGCGGGTAGAGGATTGGGCATGTGGCACCGCTTGCGATGTACTCGGCGACCTTGCCTCTCGCTTCATCGGGTGTGCCGCTGGCCGTTAGCATCTGCACGATTTCGTCGGGGACCAACTTGGATGCGGCTTCGACCTGCTGGTGAGTGGCGGGCCAGGTGAGCACTTCGCCGACCTTGTCGAGCAGCGACTGCGGCACGCCTGACGCCTTCATGATGTGGGGCTGCTGGCCGAGATACTGGGTGACCATCATGCGAGCCATGTCGAGCGCGACCTGGCGATCTTCATGCACCGAACATACGACGAGCTGAGGGCGATCAAGATCGGCAACAGAGCGGTTTGCTTTGGCCGCACCATTGCCTAGAGCTTCCAATGCGCGTGTGTTGTAGTCGGGTGAAACGAGGTAGTTGAGAACGCAACCATCGGCGATTTCGCCAGTGAGTTCCATCATCTGCATGCCGGTAGCGCCGATGTAGATCGGCACGTCCTTGGCTCGTCGCTCCTGGTAGACGTAGTCGAGTTCCACGCCATCGAGGTGCACGTAGACGCCGTCCATGGTGACGGTTTCGTTGTGCAATAACGCCCGAACCGCGGTGACGATCTCACGCATGACCGTCAACGGGCGAGCGCGGTCGATGCCGACTTTGGCCGCGAGTGGATCCCACCACGCACCGATACCCAGGATGGTGCGGCCGGGAGCAAGATCATCCAGCGTGGAAAACATAGCGGCCAGGCGAGCCGGGTTGCGGCTCCAGCAGTCAACGACGCCGGATCCGATCTTGATGGTGTCGGTGACGGCTGCGAACGCCGCCATCGGGATCATGCAATCGCGCACCAGACGGCTGTCGGCCTGCCACACCGCGTCAAAACCGCGAGCTTCGGCATACTTCACGATCTCCATGCCTTCGCGGATGGGGTGAGCGTCTTGGAGGTACAGCGCAACGGGCTGAGTCATGAAAGGTCCTTACAGTCGGGCGAACAGTCGGGCCGCTTGCTCGGCGGCTTTGGCGCGTACTTCGTTGGTGTCGAGGCGAGTGGGTACGCCGTCGCGCAGCACCTTCTCACCGGTATCGAGGGTGATATCCATCGCACGGATGCCCGGAGTGAACGCGACGCGCCACGGCTGGTCGGTTTGGTCATAGCTCCAGGTCACCTGATCGTGACGTGCTTCGGGAAAGAACGAGTAGCCAGCGCGTAGCCAGCGGGCAACGGTGTCGGGGGTCTCGCCCAGGTCGTGCTCGCGCAGGCGTGCGTAGGCGAGCCGAGCTTCTTCCAACATGTCCGCGCCGATGCCGTCAGTGCCAAGCACGATGCGGTTCGGACGAGCGGTTGGTCGGGCGTAGCCGACGCCGTTGTTCATGTTTGATCGAGGATTGTGGGCAATG
This sequence comes from Acidimicrobiia bacterium, assembly GCA_043730435.1. Lineage (GTDB taxonomy): Bacteria > Actinomycetota > Acidimicrobiia > Acidimicrobiales > Ilumatobacteraceae > JANMCE01. The sequence continues at coordinate 12,896 of JAYTKG010000492.1, forward strand.
ATGCCGGGTAAGTCACGGTCGAGATGCACACAGTGGACGAGCAACCAGTCTTCCTGCGCGAGAGGTTCCAGCCGAGCACCGGCGTCGATGTCGTCAATGCCTTCGGCGACGTGGATGTGCACGCCAACGCGGTGATCGGCCGCTAAGGAAGAGGCAGCAGCCAACGTTTCGTCGCTGCACGTAAAGGCTGCGTGCACGCCAACCATGCCGCGGCCACCCCCTCGTAGGAAGCGTTCGTTCTCGGCGAGTCCTCTACGAGCGCCATGCGGACCGTGTCGATCGGTGACGCCGTACGCAAGGTTCGTACGTACGCCGACTTCAGCGCACGCGTCGGCGATGACCGACAGCGACCCTTCGATGGCGTTGGGCGATTCATGGTGATCGATGATGGCTGTCGTTCCGCACTCCAGCGCTTCAACGGCTCCGAGCATGGCCGACCATTTGATCATCTCCAGGTCTAGAGCCGCGTCGAGCCGCCACCACACCTGCTCAAGAATTTCAAGGAAGTTCGTTGGCTGCTTCGGTGGTGCGGGCATGCCACGGGCCAGCGCGGAGTACAGATGGTGATGACCGCAAACGAGCCCGGGTGTGACGGCGCCCATCAGTCGTCGACGTCCGCAGTTGATTTCATCGGCAACGAGTTTCGCCACCGTCCGTCCACCTGATGCAGCATGGCCGCCACCGCCCCGGCCGTGGGAACGAGGCCGATTTCACCCACGCCTTTGATGCCGTACGCAGATCTGGGCTGCGGTACCTCAACCAGCACCACTTCGATGGGTGGCACATCTTTCGGTCGCAGGATGCCGAGAGCTCGCAACGACTTCGCCGTGGGGAAACCTGTCAACGGATCGGAGGGAAAGTCTTCGGTCAGCGCGTAGCCGAGGCCCATGTGCACGCTGCCCTCAACTTGGCCTTCGCACAGCTGCGGATTTACGGCCTTGCCAACATCGTGGATGGCGACGACCCGCTCAATGGCGCCTGTCTGCCGGTCCCCGATGACGACCTGGGCGGCGTAGCCGAACGCGGCGTGAATAGTCGGGTTCGGTATCTCGGGATTGCCGAGCTTCTGCGTCCAGTCGACCACGTGCTCAGCGTAATGATCGACATCGGTCGTACAACCGGCAGCTCGCGCGATCTGGCAGGCCTTCTGCACCGACGCGGCGGCCATCAACGTGCCGCGACTACCGGTGGTCTGACCGAAGCCGATCTCGCGTGTGGTGTCGACGATGACCCGGATGCGTTCGGGATGAACATCCAACTCCGTAACTGCTACCTGGAGGGCAACCGTGTGGACACCCTGACCCATTTCGGTGAAGCCATGCCGAACCTCGATGATGCCGTCGCTGCGGAAGCGCACGACTGCGCCGGTCACCTCACGGAGGCCGTTACCGAGGCCGGAGTTCTTCAATCCGAGGCCGACACCAACCGCCTTGCCCTCGGCGAGCGCCTGGTCGATGTACGGCTTGGCCCGGTCGAGGCATTCTTCCGCGCCGGCCACCCCGTCATCCATGATCTGGCCTGGGCCCCACACTTCGCCGGGACGAATGACGTTGCGCTTGCGTATCTCCCAGCCACTGATGCCGACCAGCGCGGCCAGACGATCCAATACGCCTTCCATGGCGAACTGCGCCTGGTTGGCGCCAAAGCCGCGAAACGCGCCACACACCGGGTTGTTGGTGCGCACGGCGATGGCTTCCACGTCGATGTTGGGAACGCGGTACGGCCCGCTGGCGTGACCGGCTGCTCGTTCGAGCACTTTCATGCCCACGCTGGCATACGAACCCGAGTCACCAATGGCCCGCACGCGCACCGCGGTGAGGCGGCCGTCGGTATCGCAGCTAGCCTCGTAGGCCAAGCGGATGGGGTGACGCTTGGCGTGCATCAGGAAGCTCTCTTCGCGAGACAGTGTGCACTTCACCGGCACCCCGAGCAGCCAGGCGGCCAGCGCCGTCTGCCCCTGATTCGACATGTCTTCCTTGCCACCGAACGCTCCCCCGTTGGAGACCAACTCCACGATGACCTTGTCCTTGGGCACATCAAGAATGGCCGCGATCTGATCTCGATCGTCCCACACACCTTGACCACCCGAGTAGACGTGGAGGCCGCCTTCGGTCGGTACCGCCAGCGTTGATTCCGGCTCCAGGAACGCATGCTCGATGCGTTGAGTTTGGAAGACCTCGCGCACGATATGCGCGCTGCTTGCCAACGCCGCGTCGACATCACCACGGGCGTAGGCCGACGTGGACAAAACATTTGACGTGGTGCCGAAGACGGCGATCTCGGGGTCGTTGATTGCCGCGACCGGATCGGTGATGGGACGATGCACGTCGTAGGTGACATCGATCAGTTCGGCCGCCGAGCGCGCCTGCTGTTTGGTTGCAGCAACAACAAAGGCCAACACGTCACCGGCGTACGACGTGCGCTGCCCGACACCGATGAAGATCGGCCAGTCCTTGTAGATAATGCCGACGTACTGTGCACCCGGAA
>JAYTKG010000493.1:0-3164 GCA_043730435.1 Acidimicrobiia bacterium
CGTCCAGTCAGCCAGCGAAGCACATCACTCCCGGACTATACGTGTGCTTACTACCGCCGTTGCGGTCACCGGTTACGGCGCTGGTTACGCCACTAACGACCTCGTCGAAGTGTCGGCCATGGTCCAAGCGCGACTGGGGACACTAGACATGTTTATTAGTTGGGGTATCGGGGTAATCGGAGCCTTTGGGGTTGTTCAAAAAGGGACCTCACCCTTGAAGCAGTTTCCGCAGAAGGAGGCAAACCATGAGTGTCGGAGTCATCATCGAACACCACGTCCGACCAGGTTCTCGCAACGAGGTGCACGCCATCTGGGACCAGTTGCTTCGCCCCGCCATTGCGGCGAACCTTGAACACGAGGCCTATTCGTACATGTATGACATCGAGGACGTTGATGTCATACGAGCTTTTCAGCAGTACGTCGACGCCGAGGCGGCATCACGTTTTCTCGCAACCGACGCTTACGCCGCATACCTGGTCGCAGTCGACAATCTCCTCGTCGGTCCACCGACCGTGACCCAGACTGACATCATCTGGTCAAAAGCAAGAGAACTGCCGTCGTCGCAGACATGAACGTTTGTGGATCGTGCCGGTGGCCTGATCGATCAGCGTTCTGGGTGCCATACGGGACACGGCTCACGCGGTGTCCTCGAATGAACTTTACAGAGCAGAGCGGTTACAGAAAACATCTCATCAACGCAAGGAGTCACCAATGTTCCGAGGTTTTGCTACCGGCTATCCGCGGCACCACTACCGGCCATACTTCACCAGTGCCCACCGGAGTCAGTGTGTCCGGTAGCGGCGACTTCGCTTCCCGTGGTTCGGCCGAACGCGACAACAACCTCATCGACTGGTACGAGCACCGGACCGGAGGGCACGTCGCCGCGCTCGACGCCCCAACGGAGTTCGTCGCAGACAACAGGTGGTCGGTCATCTCGGCGCTATCGTCGCGTCCTGGTCGAGCGGTAACGCGCCGAGCCGATCGAGGTTGGACTAGATAATGCCCATTATCGATCTCAACGGAGTTTCTACCTGGTACGACGAACACGGCGCCGGCGAGCCGCTCGTGTTGTTCCATCCTGGTGGTGTGGATTCGCGCGCCCTTGACCCACACCCGATCGCGGCCCTTGCGTCCAAGTTCCGTGTGTTCACTCCGGAGCGTCGCGGGCATGGCCACACACCTGACACCGAAGGCCCCTACACGTTCGAGATGATTGCTGACGATGCCGTATCGTTCATCGAAGCCCTGGTTGGCGAACCAGCCCACTTCGTCGGTGTCAGCGACGGCGCAATCGTGGCGTTGCTCGTCGCGCACCGACGTCCCGACCTTGCACGTCGCGTGGCGGCTATTTCTGGGCCAGCGCACCACAACGGATGGATACCCGAGGCAATCGACCCGAACAACGCACCACCGCAGTTCATGGCAGACATGTACGGCGAGGTGTCACCCGACGGCATCGACCAGTACCCGGTCGTGGCCGCCAAACTGGCCGAGATGCACCAGATCGGACCTTCATTGAGTCCGGCCGATCTGTCGAGGATCACGGCGCGAACACTCGTGATGCTCGGCGACGACGACGAAGTGACCCTCGAACACGCCATCGATGTCTACCGATCGTTACCGGCGGGTGAACTGGCGATCATCCCTGGAACGTCACATGGCCTGATGATCGAGAAACCCAGCCTTTGCAACGCGATCCTCCTCGATTTCCTCACCAACGATCCCGTCACGACACTCGCTCCGGTACGTCGGCGCAGCTGATGATCATCGTCGCCGGCACGATCACCGTGCGAACCGATGAGCGCAGTGCATATTTAGCCGAATCGATAGAAACGGTCCGCCAGGCCCGCGACACGCTCGGCTGCTTCGAGTTCGTTGTTGCGCCAGACCCCGTCGAGCCCAATCACGGTCGTCTATGAACGATGGGCAACGCGGACGGCGCTCGATTCGTTCCGAGGTGCCGGTCCTCCTGCCGGGTTGGCGAACCGGATCGTGTCAATCAACGTCGCCGAATATTGCGTCGCGCAGAGTCCGGAACAACCTGATGCCGACCGATGAATCTGCCCGTCCAATCAGCGACGGCCAGGAGGTCTCCGCGATCCCAAAAAGGTGCCTCCCGCGCCGCACACTTCGAGTAACTCGCTGATCATCCGCACAACCGCTATATCCGGCGAAGTGTCGTGATCTGATCTGCCCAAGAGTTGCCGATCAGGGGCGCTCCATAACGTCGCACAAACCGTCGGCCTTGGCGCACTACTCCGGCCCCAGTGTGTGGGTGCGGCGCAAGTTCCATGCGGCTCCGTATACGTCCCTTAAAGCTTGAGGAGTGGTTCTGGAGTCCAGGAGGGCCATCGGGGTTGGTAGTCGGGGACGCCGAAACGATACGCAGCGACTTCGGTAGGACCTTCGTCAATGGCATTGTTGTAGAACACTGAGCGAAAGCAGCTTGGTGTTGCGGCGGCGATGAGTGGCCACAACCGTTCGTATCGCGGTGCGAGTTTGGCAGCCGGGACATCATGGCCACCGTTCTGAACCCGTGCCTCGACGCGCAACTCTGAAAGTGCGAACGGGATCATCACGATGTGCAGCACTACGTCGTATCCCGCGGTGACAGCCGTTGTGACGAGGTCGAGCTTCGACTGGTGGGAGAACACGGTTTCCGTGCAAAAGTCGAGTCGGGCCTCGATCAGCGCGGTGCGTGCCGCTGTCGCGATGCTCGCTGCCTCGTAGGCATGTTCAATCTCGCTGCCGCGGAACCGTTCGTGGGCGATTCGATCGGCGTTGACAAACGGCAGACCTGGTCGCCCCGGAGCGATCACTCGCTCGTACAGAGTGGTCTTCCCGGCTCCGTTTTGTCTGACGATTAGGTCATGGCGACTCACAGTCGTCAGTTGTCATCGGGGGTGTCCTCGATCAGGTTTCCGTCAGAGTCGAACGAAACGGTCATCTGCCCGGCGTTTCGAGCGTTTGGACCGAAACGCTGTTGCGCTATCCGCTCTGCGATCTGGGCGTCAATCACTGCGTGCGCTGTACGGGGGGTTTGATGGTTGGTGATTATGGGTAAGGGTTGGGGTCGCAAGTGGCCCTGCGGTGGCTGTACGGGTCAGAGGTTCCTTCTGCAAGTCGAACTATTTCACTTGACAATAACGTACGTATGTTCGTAG
>JAYTKG010000494.1:0-4855 GCA_043730435.1 Acidimicrobiia bacterium
ATGGCGGACCGAGTCGCGCTTGACGCCGCCACTATCGGCCCGGCGAACGTCCGTAGCCTCAACGAAGGCCGTCAACGCTCGGGCTATTTTCGGTTGACCGGGCCATTTGCTGTCGGCGAAGAACACCCCGTGCACTAGGCAGAACGGGTCGAGCGCGAAGACGGCGGCGGCGATTGAACGTGCCGGGATTGGTGTGTCGTCTCGGAGTCCGAGTCTGCTCTTGATCTCATCGACCATTGGCGTGCCGGCCAGCTTGGAGTCTTTGATGAAGGCGGATGCCAGGCGATGAGACTCCGTTCGACTCGATGTCAGGTAACGGCCGTCGCCAGAGTCGACAACGCTGATATAGGGAAGCCCGTTAAACACTTCCACTGGAGCCACCGCGCCATCGTCCCAAGCCATACCTTCGAGACGATTGGCCATCGATTGGGTTGACTCCACCAGCATGCTCTTGACCCATCCGCCCTTTCCATCGGGGCGGTCGAACTCCGCCGCACCCAGATCGGGGAACCCCGTGGGTTGGAAGCGGCCGCCAATCGCTGGCTCTAGCGGGACATCGATGAGGATTCTGGTAGTTGACATCACTGTGCCTCCTGGGCAGGTTGTTGAGTGGTTGACGTTGATGGTTGGGACGTTGCGCATCGATCGAGTAGTGCTTTGGCTGCGCCATTTGAGATGGGTATGAGGCAGGTCGCGGCTAACCGGACGGGATTGACCTGACCTGCGAGCCGGTTGGCGGACCCGACGAGCGGCCAATAGCCGGCGATGCGGAGCCGTCGAATTGCCTGCTCGATAACACGGTCGTGCAACCCTGCACCCATGAGCCGCGGCCACGATCGGTCAGCGACCAGCACAGCTTCGGCGGGATCCGGGTGGCTCGACCCACGGTGGCTCACTGGGTGAAAGAACGGCGCAATGAGGGCAAGCGCCGGATGCACCGGGGCGTGGCGTTCCTCAGCGCTCCACTTCAGGCCTGGTGGATAGCGCCAGTCCAGCAAGCACATGGCAGCGAGCAGCGCACCGATGCGGCGATCATCCACATCGCCGACGAGAAACCTTTCGACCGACAGCAACGTTGCCGCCGTCGGCCTGGCACCGGCGAGCCAGTGTGGCCCGTCGGCATCCGTCGGCTGACGGTCGATCGCTAGTCGGGCCAGACAGTCAGCGAGCACCGCCACAAGCGGGCGTCGGCTGAGCCCCGTAACCAGCGGTGGCCCATCCGATTTGTCGGTTCCTGGTCCGGTCAAATCTCGAATCCAGCTCGACCCTGAAGCGCCCGAATGTAGCGAGGCTAGGCACGCCGCAAGCTCGAATTCGACCGAGCCATCGTTCAGTTGTGAAAGCCAGTCGGCAGCCTTCAAGCGGCCAGCAAGTGGCCGATTGATCTTCTCACGTACAGCCCGCGACCGCGTACTCAAGCTGTCGAGTCCCGCTGCGCACGACAACACGTCTTGCAGCGCCAACGGACCTCCTCCTGCCGCAACTGCGAACTGCGCGTCATCCAGTTGACGCAGCAATGCGCCGACCGAGTCAGGCGGGTTCTTGAGATAGCGGAACTGCAACGACCACCCATCGAGCTGACCGAGAACAGCGGCACCCTCTTGGGGTTTGACCTCAACCCGGCCGAGCGGCACGGCAAACGTGGCCAGCCCATTTCGCTCCATGAAACCGTGACGCACAAACCCACTAATGCCACGGTCAACACCAAGCGTGGCCAGGCTCCGGATGAGATCTAGACCGTTCGTCGCCTGGCGACCGTTGTACTCGGCCCGGCCTTCGGAGATAAGCCGTTCGATCTCGGCAAAACGTGCTGGGCGTTCCCACAGCGGTGCCCACAGTTCACCTCTGGTGCGCTCAGCCCGAGACGCGCTCGCGAATCCGGCACCCGACGCTGCCACCATAAATGGAACCGATGCTGCGCCCTGGCCCGAAAGCCGCCGGGCCGCTGCGCTGGCAAACACCAGCGCACCTTCGAGGAGCAGCACAAAGTCCCACGGGTTCGATAGGCTCTCCGCCGCGCCCATGGGCGACGACCCAGGCCCACCAGCGCCTGCAGGATCGAATTGCCCGATCTTGGCTAGCTCGAGGCGAACTGCCCCCCTCGAGAACAAACCAGCGCAGAGAAGCTCAGCTGGGGACGACGCCCCTCGTTTCACTTTAGAAAGCCCAAACAGCCCGGCGAGACGCTGCATGAAATTCCCGGCAAAATCAAGATGTCCGTCGTTCCCGCCGGTTCCGAGCAGTGCGGGAAAAGCAATGCCCTTTGAGGTAAGAACTACGGTTGCGTCAAGCCACCTAAGGCACTCGTCTGGCAACTCGTTCCGGCAGATCGCAACTTGCACTTCCTTCTTAAGCTCGTACCACCCGGGTTTGGAGCCAAGCCTCTTAGCCGCCGAAATGGCGGCCCGATACCGCTCCAGTCGATCGTCATCTGACGACTCTATTGTTGCGACTACCAGCCCATTCGTAGTGCTCGCGTCTTCCTCACCGAAACCGCTTCCCTTGTTCCACGGAGCAAGGAGCGGCGTGGGCGAATACCGGTTGACGAAGAAATCAACGAGTTCGCTCTCGCTCAAAGTCGTCCGTAGCCAGAACTCATCACCCGACCACCATCCGGCTGCCGATGCGTCGGCTTGCTCAGCAACCAGCCGAAGCACACCGAGCGCCTTCAAGTAAGAGGCGAGCGGTTCGACGCGGCAACCAACCAAGTGCATGTCAGACATCACCGGCCTCCTTGTCTGAGAAGGGTGAGGCGCTGGCCGCCCAGTCCGCTAGGCGAACGACCGCTTCCAGGTAGCCGAGCCGGAACAGGCCCACATCTGGACGATCACGAAGTTCAAGTACCCGTGCGGACCACGACAGGCGACCCTCGCGCTCCCCCATCTCCATCACTGACAAATCCATGACCGACGCTGGAATCTCACAACCGTCATGCACGTGAACAGCGGCCAGGGGCTCGCCATTGTGCACACCAAGCACCACCGTTGGACCATCCTCCACCTGCTCATCGGGCATGGCCCGGATGCCCAGTCGGATTCGGCCGTGGTGGGCCGCAACCAGATACACGACCAGGTCGGCCTCATGAACATCCCTGAGTGCGACAGAACCTTCGCCGAGCAACGCCAGCGCCGACACCAACTCGTGGCGGAAGTTTGGCCGACCGGGCCGATGCAGAAGGCGGCCCGACCCACCCTTCGCCAGGATCAAGTCATCGGCCGGCATGCTCGAGCGCTCGCCGTCGGTGCGAGCCGTCTTGCGCAGCGCTGTCTGGAAGTGCTCGTGCGCCTTGCCGATATCGTGGAAACGAGCAGCATGGACCGCTGCGTTTCTGTGGTCATCAGTCAGGCCGGGCGTCGCTATCACGAAGAAGTGGTGGCGTGTTTCGCGTTCGGTGTCGGCGAGATGCTGCTCCAGGCTCAACCAGGTGCCGTTCGTCGAAGCCGGGTCGTCTTCTGTCGAGCGATCATCCGAGGCGGGCACATCGATGACTGGCTCGACAATGACCTTTGAGTCGGGATCCCAACCCGACTCCGGCGTGTACCGCCCGGCCGTTGTCTCGATCAACACCACCATGCCCGGACGCAGGTCGTTGTCGCGGCAGGCCACCCACTGCGGGACCAAGTGGTCGAAACGCCAGGCCTTGAACCCAGCGGTCTTCATGATTTTGCGAAATGCACCAACGGCTACCGGGCAGCGCTCATCCCGGCCTGGCATGGGATCGTCGGCAACCGGGCCGTCGTCGGCGAATCTTCGCCAGGCGACTGCCACATCGAGTTCATCCGACTCACGAATGAAGCGTGACACGTCGATGTCGTTGCCGGTCAGATCAGGCAGCGTGTCGAACAACTCGACAAGGTCTTTGCGTCTGAGCACCGGGTGAATCTCTTCGGTGACCGCAACGGTTCTGTTACCCAACATCGGTGGCGTAACTGACGCCCCCTCCAACGTTCTCAATTCGACAACCGAGGCCGCGACGTCCTCCTTCTCGTACGGCGCGGCGCCCGGTGGCTCGACCCAAAGGAATTGGGCTTCGGGTTGCAGTCCATCACGGTTACATCGACCTGCTCGCTGCACGACAGAGGGCCACGGGGCGGCCTCAGTGAGCAGCACAGACGCAGACACGTCGACTCCTGCCTCGATCACCTGAGTGCTCACCACTATGCGCCCGGTCGCGGAGTCCGGGGCCGCCAGCGCCAGGTCCGTTTGACGCTTTCGGTCCCTGGGTCGGAAGCGGCTGTGCAGGAGCACCACATCAGCATCGGTGCCGGCCTTCACGACTTCCTTGAACACCGAGCGAGCACGCTCAACCGTGTTGACGACCACAATCGAAAGGGTGCCCGCCCGATGGCGGCTCACCACCGCCGTTGCGACCTCCCGTTCGTAGCGCTTGGGGTCTGCCACGACCAGCTCCGAGACCTGTTTACTCGCTTCGAGTCGAACGGCCAGTCCGCTCGCTAGGTCAGCAGTGGAGAGTTCAACCCGGGACGTGACTATCGGGCAGTCAAACGTGGCGAGCCGTTCCTCCGGCACCGTTGCCGACATCCATGTACTCGAACACGGTGCCGCTGTGCCGAGAGCTTGCCGCAAGCCGTGTAGCTGTCGCGACGTCGCTAGAGCCGGACCCATCAGCTGGATCTCGTCGTAGACGAAATGACAGTCGTTATTAAAGATCCCAAAATCGATGGGCCAGATGTATCTACTCTCGCCGTAGCCCCGGTTAAGCGATCGGGACAGCACCATGTCCAATGTGCCGACAATGATCATGTCGCGCTCGGTATGCGTCCTCCACGGTGCTACCCGTGGCTCGCCGCCCAACAGCACCTCAAGGCCAACCTCATCGGTCAACCCCAGCCCG
>JAYTKG010000495.1:0-7017 GCA_043730435.1 Acidimicrobiia bacterium
CACGTACTTCTCGAACGGCATCGTCTTGGGGTTCACGTTCTGCGGGGGCATGTCTTACTCCTGAATGTTGGCCGGAAAAACAAAGAACCTCCCGGCCAGCTGGCACGAGAGGTTAGGGCGAGCACCATATGGGGCGCTCGCCTAGCAAAGAAGAAGGAGTCCGGCGGTGGAAGTCACTGCGACCAATGTCGCACGGTTCGGCCGTGGCTGTCAACGCTAATCAGTATTCGACCGGTTCCAGGTACGTCTCGAAGCAGTCGACGCTGACCGAGGTGGTTGGGTCGCTGTCGGGTCCCCACAGTTCGGTACCGGTAAAGCGCACGGTGTAGCACCACTGCGGATGCTCACCTTCAAGGTTGGCGTTGGTGTCGGGGAAAACGAACCCACCATGCACCAGTTCGATCTCACCGATCTTGCCGCGGGCATAGCGGGGGAGCCGAGTGTGGCCCGACGGGTTGATGTTCTTCGCCCGCACCATCTGACCGACCTCGAACATCGCCGGTGTGTGCACCTCGCGATCACAGGGCCCACCCCTGCGAAGACCCTCCACCATCTGGTCGACGGTGATGGCGGTCTTGCCCGGCGGCGGGAGGTTGATCATCTTCCCCGTCGCCAGTTCGTCGGTTCCGACGAGGCCGTGTTTCACCAGCAGTTTCTCAAGGCCGCGCAGCCAGATCTCGTAGTAGGAACTGGCCAGGTAGGTTGCCGGTGGCAACGACTCACGAGTGTGGCGTGAACGATCAATGTTCCAACCACCGATACGGCCGGTGGCCAGATTGAGGGCAAGCACCCTGGCTTCCCACGGCTCGTGGAAATTCGGTTCGTCTGGTTCGGGCTGCACTGGACCAAAGCCGTGCATGCCGCCCATGTCGTGGATGCCGTTCATGGCTGTAGCGCCAAGCCGGTGCCGATCATAGAATCACGGGTGACGAGTTTGGCGAGCTGTGCCTCGCTCATGCCCTCGGTGCCAACAGGGCGCATCGGTATGACCAGATACCGAATCTCGGCCGAAGAGTCCCACACCCGAATAGACGTCGTGGTCGGCAGCGTAACGCCGAAGTCTTCGAGCACCCCGCGCGGATCGCGCACGGCCTTCGCTCGATAGGCCGGCGATTTGTACCAGGTGGGCGGAAGCCCGAGCACGGTCCATGGGTAGCATGAACACAGCGTGCACACGACCATGTGATGCTGATCGGCGGTTGCTTCTACCGCAACGAGGTGCTCGCCCTGTCGGCCTTCAGCGCCGACTTCGGCAGCAGCTGTCGTTGCATCTGCAAGTAATCGTGTCTTGTACTCTGGGTTGACCCATGCTTTCGCGACCACTGCCGCCCCGAGCTGCGGACCAACCTCGTTTTCATAGGTATCGATGATCTTGTCGAGCGTTGCCGGATCGACGTATCCCTTCTCGATCAGCAAGGACTCCAGGGCCTCAACCCGCAACGCAATTGGCAGTTCGGTCTCGCTCATGTGCATACCTTACCGCTGCTCCGGCCGTGAAATATGAGGTCCCCTCGCGTCTACAGTTCGACGATGGACATTCGAAACAGGCACGTGTTCGTAACGGGCGGATCCCGAGGAATCGGTGAGCAGCTCGCCCGAAAGTTTGCAGCGGCCGGGGCTCGAGCTCGGCGCCTACCCGATCAGAACCACGCTCGTCGCGCCCGGACCCGTCGATACCGGCATGTGGCAGCACTTGGAAGACAGTACCTACGAGACGCAGATGCTCAAGCGATTCCGCACGTTGCAACTCATCCCCATGGCGAAGCCCGATCGCCTCGCAACCAGAGTGGTCAACGCCGTTCAGAGCGATCGCACGTGCGCCACCCCGCCCGCCTCAGCTCTTCATTCTGGATGGCCGAAGCCCCCCGCCGCATCACCGAAACCGTTCTCAAAGGCGTCGTGTTCAAGCACGACTGATGTCATCTGTTCGTGGCACAATCGAAGGATGACTGATCGGTTGCGTTCGCGGTTTCCTGGACTGAACAATGACTGGGCTAGGTTTGACGGACCGGCCGGTACGCAGATGGTTGACCTGTCCATACAGGGGATGGTCGGCTGGGCCGAGAGCGGTATGAACGCCAACACGCACGGCCCGTTCATGCAGGCCGACGCGTGTGATGCGCTGCTCGACCGTGCCCGCTCAACGGTCGGGCAGCTCCTCGGCGCCGATCCGAACGGCATCACCTTCGGGGCAAACATGACCACCATGACGTTGGCGTTCACTCGTGCCATCGAGCAGACGCTCAAGCCCGGCGACCGAGTAGTGGGCACCAGGCTCGACCATGATGCCAACGTGGCGCCATGGCGCATTGCGTGCGAGCGCTCAGGGGCCGAGTACGTGCGGGTGGGGTTTGACCCTGCGTCGGGCATCCTGGCGGCTGCTGACGTCATCGCCCAGATCGATGATCGCACCAAGTGGGTCACGTTGCCGGGGGCGTCCAACCTCATCGGCACGGTGCCCGACCACGCCCCCATCATCGCTGCGGCCCATGACGCTGGTGCCCGCGTGTTCATCGACGCCGTGGCTCTCGCGCCACACCGTCGTATCGATATTGCCTCGCTCGGATGCGACGCTCTCGCCACGTCGCCGTACAAGTGGTACGGGCCGCATGCGGGCGTGCTGTGGTGCGAACCGAATCTGCTCGACAGCCTTCCCATCGCCAAGGTGCGCCCCGCCGAAGACACAGGCCCACGCCGCTTCGAAACCGGCACCCCGAGTTTCGAGGGAATCGCTGCCACCGAGGGCGCTGCCCGCTTCTTGTTGGAGGAGGGAATGGATCGGGTGGAAGCCGAGGAGATGAAGGTTTTCACCCGGCTGCTCGACGGTATGCAGGCCAATCCGAAGGTGAAGATCTGGGGCTCGCCCACGACCTCGAACCGCGTGCCTACCCTGGCGTTCACGGTCGACGGTCACACGAGTGACGAAGTTGCCGCTTACCTCGCCGCCGACCACATCGCCGTGTGGGCGGGGCACAGTTACGCAGTAGAAGTCGTCGGTCAGCTCGGCCTCGACACGTCGGGCGGTGTGGTGCGCGCCGGTGTGGTGCGCTACATCACGAACGACGTTGTCGACCGACTGGTCCGGTCGATCGACCACCTCGTCAGCTTCACAGGTACGGAACGTAGCCCTGCAGGTCGATGATGAAGTGCGTCTCGCCACCGGTGCAGATCACATCGATCACGTTCTCGCTGCCAACCGGCACGAGCGATGAGTTGGCGATGGTCTGCCCATCGGACATCCAGTTGATGTTGGAGGTCGTCACGGGACGGTCAGGCGGCCTGAAACATATCGAGCCTCCATATCGAGCTCGCCGGGCTGGGCGACGCAAAGCACAGAGTGTCGGACCGGGGGCCTGGATACAAGAGATTCACGCGGAAGACCGCGCTGTCTCATCGAAGAGTTTGGGCGAGCAGCCAGTTGTTGGCCAGCACCGCTGCGTTGTCGATGAAGTGGGTGCCGTCTGGCCGCAGCTCGATACCGTCGCGCTCGCTTAAACAAGTGGTGGTGGGGCACGCCCAGGCGCCGAGGTCGGCCACCAAAATCCGACCAGCGGAACTCTTCGCAACGGAATCGGCGACGGCGTTCTCACAGTCGACCTGCTGGTCGTTTGCGGCCGCCCGTTCGGTGGCCTCGCCGCGGTAGTAGGCCTGGCTGACCAGCACCACCCGGCCCCCCTGGGACGACAGGGCGTCGGTCATTTTGACCAGCGTTGATCGATACCACTCATCAAAGCCGGCCTCGCACGGGCGGCTCCACACGCCCGGAGCGATCTCGTTCTGATCGAGCAGCGACGCGCCAAAAATCACGAACGTGACATCAGGTTTGAAGTCCGATGCCACCGTTGGATAGGCAACGACGGCATCCACACATTCCTGATTGAAAACCAGCGGGACTGAGCCGGCGTCAGAGCGTCGTTTTGCGGGCGTGTACGAGGGTGGACATCCGGCGACGGCCTCATTGCGTGCGTCCAGGCTGAGTGCCTGCTGATCTCTCACCAGTTGTTCGGCCAGATTCCATCCGACCGAATCGCCCACGATAAGGACGCGTGTCGGGCGATCGCTTGGTCGCTCGATGGTTGCCACCGTCGCGGTGGTCGCGGTGGTCGGCTTCGTCGAGGTCGTCGAGGTCGTCGGGGTCGTCGGGGTCGTCGGGGTCGTGGTGGTCGACGTCGAGCCCGGTGCTGCCATGGCGCTGGTGGTGGGGATCGTCGTCGTCGGCGCGGTCGTGAGCGTTGTTGTGGTGGGCTTGGCGGTGGATGACGCCGCGGTCGTTGCCGATGTCACAACGCGCCTCGGTTGAGTAATCGGAAAGGCGATGATGGCGATGGCCGCGCCGGTCATGCTGGCACCTAGGACGGGCATAAGTGGTCGCCAACCGAGTGTCGCCAGTCCCCGCCGTCGGATCGGCATTTCCACCGCTCGATAGCTCGCCTCAGCCAACGCCAGGCTGACGAGCACGCCCAGCACGATCCGCATGGGAGGTTTGTGGGCATGACCGGCGACACCGAACCCCACCAGGATCGGCCAGTGCCAGAGGTAGATGCCATAGCTCCGAGTCCCAAGCCATCGCAACGGTCGGGTCGAGAAAAGATGAGCGAAAATGCTCCTTCCGTTCGCCACGCCAGCCATCAGAACCGTGGCTGCCAGGGTGCAGGCCACGAGGCCACCCTGGTAGGTCATGAGTCGCGTTCCCTGCATCTGCGTCATAGCGACAAGCAAACCGACCAGGGCAACAGGTGTGAGCAAGCGGAATGCTCGGAGCGATCTCGGTCGCCATTCGACTAACGACGCAATAGTTGCACCTGCAAGTAATGCAACTGCTCGAGTGTCGGTGCCCATATACACCCGCGATGCATCGAGTGTGCGGTGAAAGAGCAGGAGAGACCAACCTCCCGCAATGAGTGTGGAGGCCAGCAGGACCAGTGTGGACACCCCTCGCCGCATGCGAACGACGCCGAGCATCAATAGTGGCCAGAAGAGATAGAACTGTTCCTCGATCGCCAGGCTCCAGAAGTGCTCAAGCAGTGACGGCGGACCGAACCGACCCCAGTAACCTGCGCCGCCTCGAAGCCGCACCCAGTTACTGGTGTATGTCAGGGCACCGACCACATCCCATCGTCCGCCCGCAGGACCGAGCAGTCGGCCCCTGACTCGCTCGGCGACGGCCACGGTCACAATCACGCACAGCAGCGCGGGCAAAAGACGACGGGCCCGACGGCTCCAGAACTGCCTCAGATCTATTCTGCCTTTTGCGTTGTACTCCACAAAGAGCAGCCGGGAAATGAGGTAGCCCGACAGCACAAAGAAGAGGTCGACGCCGAGCCAACCACCCTTCAAGACGCCCACGTGGAAAGCCACGACTGCGGCCACGGCAAGCCCGCGCAACCCGTCCAGAGCTGGCACATGTTGGAGATGGGTGCCCTGCTTGCCGCCCGACATAGTGCCGAAGAGTTTGTCCGTTCCAGCGCTGCGCCGCTAGTCAATCGGCCCCGGCCGTACACTGATGGGGTGAGTGTGGACGTTGCCTTTCCTTTCTTTTCGGCCAGGGTGGCGTGATTGTCGTCATCGATTGAGGCCACCGTTGGGCTGATCGCCAACCCCGCGTCTGGTCACGACATGCGTCGGCTCATCTCTGGTGCATCGGTGTTCACCAACACGGAGAAGGTGCACGTTGTTCGACGCCTGATGAGCGGTCTGGGAGCGGTTGGGGTCGCTCGCGTGTTGATCATGCCCGACAGTGCAGGGCTGTCGCTCGGCATCTCCCGTGCTGTCGGACAGCATCGACCTCAACTCACCGGGCCGTGGCCCGAGATAGAAGTCCTCGAGTTTGAGCCACGTAACTCTGCCGTCGACTCGGTGATCGCCGCGCAGGAAATGGTGGCGCGCCGAGTTGGCGCGCTTGTGGTTTTGGGCGGCGACGGCACGGCCCGTGCGGTGGCATCGGCATGCGGTGATACGCCGATGTTGGCGCTTTCCACCGGCACGAATAATGTGTTCGGAATCACCGTTGATGGAACCGTCGCAGGGCTCGCCGCCGGACTTGTGTCGACGGGCGGCTGTGCCGTGGCGGAGGCGTGTTATCGAGCGAAGAAGCTGATCGTGCGCAACGGTGAGCGCACCGAGATTGCGTTGGTCGACATGGCCGTCATCGATCAGGACAGGGTTGGAGCGCGGGCCGTGTGGGATCCGGATCTGGTTCGCGAGCTGGCGGTCACGTTCGCCGAACCGTACGCCGTGGGTCTGGCTGCTATTGCCGGTGCGATCTGCCCTTGCGGCCGTCGGGAACCGTCTGGCCGTCTCCTTCGCATGGGGGATGGGAAGACGGTTTTGGCTGCACTTGCACCTGGCCTCATGCGGTTGGTGCCCGTTGCGGAGCATGCTGTGTTGCTACCCGGGCGGCCCGTGGAGCTCTCGACATCGCACGGCGTGATCGCCCTCGACGGCGAGCGCGAGATGGTGTTTCATGCCGATGGTCGTCGACCAACTGTTGAACTCTCGCTCGAAGGCCCGCTCGTCATCGACGTCGAAGCCGCCATGGCCCTCGCCGCGCAGCGCGGCCTCCTTCTTCGCTGAGCCGCCGTCGTAGTGTGAGGCGGATACGTTACGAGTTTCGGTCGGAGTTGTGGGTCCATATTGGGGAGAACCCGTGGTACTTCGTCACTATGCCGCCCGATCAGTCCGACGAGATCGCCGAGATCACCGCACCGATGCGCAGAGGCTTCGGTTCCGTCCGAGTCGAGGTGAAGCTCGGAACCTTCACGTGGCTCACCTCGATCTTCCCCGAAGCCAAAACGGGTTGCTACGTCCTACCCATCAAGAAACAAGTCCGCCTCGGCGTCAACCTCGAAGTCGGCGTCCCGGTGTCGGTCGTCGTCAGGCTTGTCGATGTCTGACGGGTATTCGGGCGCGCCGAAGCGCCCGCTGGGTTATGCGGCGGGTTGGATGTGGGTGCCGTTGGGGCGTTGGACGTGCCATTGGCCGTTGGGGTCGCGCCAGGTGCGGTAGCCGTGTTCTTTT
>JAYTKG010000496.1:0-6165 GCA_043730435.1 Acidimicrobiia bacterium
AGAGCCCGATGCCGGTGGACATCGTTGTTTCGTCGAACATGGCGCGGTTGGAATGGTTCGGCGCTGCCGTGCGCGGATCGACGCCTGCGGGTGTGGCACCAAGGAACGCCATGGCACCTGGCACTCGCTGCAGTACGAAGCTGAAGTCCTCAGAGCCCATAACCGGGTTGGTCATCTGGTGGACTCGATGGCTACCCAACAGGTCGGTGGCGATGCCCGTGACCTTCTGCGCGAATGTGGTGTCGTTGATCGTTACCGGATAGACCCGCTCGATATCGACAACGGCCGTCGCATCGTGGGCGGCAGCGATTCCCTCGGCCAGTTTTTGTAACCGGGCATGCACCATTTCCCGGTTTTTTTCCGACACGGTACGGATAGTGCCGACAATATCGGCGTACTCGGGGATGACGTTGTTCATCGTGCCAGCCATGATCTGGCTGACCGTGACTACAGCCGGGTCGAAGGCGTCGACACGCCGGGTGACCATGGTCTGAAAAGCCTGCACGATCTCACACGCAATCGGAATGGGATCGATGGTGAGATGCGGCGCCGATGCGTGCCCGCCCGCGCCCGTGATCCGGATGCGCAACACGTCGGATGACGCCATAAGCGGGCCGCCCTTTAACGTCACGAGACCCGACGGCGCGAACGTGGTGACGTGTAAAGCGAAGGCGCCGGTCACGTCGCCGACCCCTTCAAGCAGACCCTCGTTCAGCATGTGTTCGGCCCCGGCGTAGCCCTCCTCACCGGGTTGAAACATGAAGACAACACGACCCTTCAATGTGCCCCGACGGGCGGTCAGAAGGCGGGCGGCGCCAGCGAGCATGGCGGTGTGCATGTCGTGGCCGCACGCGTGCATGATGCCGTCGGTACGACTGGCGAAATCGAGGCCGGTGTCCTCGGGCATCGGCAACGCATCCATGTCGCCACGCAACAACATGGTGGGCCCCGGCTCGTCACCCTCAAGCACCGCTACCACGCTGGTGGAGGTGGTCCCGGAGCGAAGCGTCAGCCCCAGCCCGCCGACGGCATCCAGCACAGCCTCTTGCGTTCGCGGCAGCTCCAGACCCAGCTCGGGGATGGCATGCAGATGACGGCGGAGTTTCACCGCATCGGCCAGCAGGGCCTCGGACTCGGCGAGCAGTTCCCTGTTTTCCTGCGAGGTCGTGCTCATGGAACGAGATGCTACGCGAGGTCAGGCAGACTGAACTTCATGTCGAAGTCCCCTGGCCAATGGAGCGACCTAGTCGTACACAAGGTCGTTGCCGCTCTAACGCCGCTCGCCGACCCTGCGAAGGCACCAGCCATGAGCGCCTACATGAAGGGCATTGCGCCGTTCCTCGGTATCTCGTCACCGTTGCGCGACGCAGCGTTGCGACCGGTGTGGAAAACGGTCGGGAAGGCTCCGTCGGCGCCTGACCTGGGGGATGCCGCAATCGAGCTGTTCGACCGTGACGAGCGCGAGTTCGCCTATGCCGCCCTCGACCTTCTTGGTCGCAACCAGAAGGTCATGGACGAGGCGTTTTTGGCCGACGTGGTTGAGCCGCTCATTCTCACCAAGAGTTGGTGGGACACGGTTGATTCCCTTCGCTCGGAAGCGGTCGGGCCACTGGTGACGAGGTATCCGTCGTTGCTGTCGGTCATCCACCGCTGGGCAGCCAGCGACAACCGCTGGCTGGTGCGATCGGCCATCATCCACCAGCTCGGGTACAACGAGCGAACCGACGTCGGACTGCTCTTCGATCTCTGTCGGATGCACGCTCACCAGACCGAGTTCTTCATCGCGAAAGGCATCGGCTGGGCACTACGCGACTACAGCTACACCGACCCCGACGCGGTTGAAGAGTTCATCGCCACCACCGACCTGCGCCCGTTGTCGAAACGGGAGGGCATGAAGGCAATCGTTCGCAAGCAGGCACGGGCGAGGGAGTGACAAAACGAAAGGTGGCCCGTCCCAGCGAGAGGGACGGGCCACGGTTGGCGGTGTACGGAAGGGGTTAAGCCTTGGTGGTTGGTGGTGTGGCCGGAGCAGGCGTTGCTCCGGGCTGATCGTCGGCGTCATTGTCGGTGCCGCCGCCGTGGCCACCCTTGCCGCCGTGCATGCCGGGCATACCGCGCTTGCCGAACGGCATCTTGCCGTTGGCGAAGTCGGTGACCGTCTGCGTGAGGTTCGTTCTGATCTTGTCGGCCTGTGCCTGCGTCATAGTTCCAGCGGCGACTGCAGCATCGATCTTGGTGGTGATCTCTTTCACGGCTGCATCAACAACGGTGTTCAGCGGCACGTTCTTCGACTCGGCGATCTTGGCGACAGTGGTGCCGTTCATGACCTGCTGCATGAGGTCGTCACTGGTGATGCCAAGGGCCTTGGCGGCCGCGTCTACGACGCTCTTGCCTCCGGCCAAATCGAACCCTCCCATGCCTCCCTTAGGACCATGGCCTCGACCGCCTGGACCGCCAGCGGGTCGGGCATCCTGGATGGCCTTCTTGACGGCGTCAGCCTGGGTCTGGGTGATAGTGCCGTCCTTCACCAATTTGGCGAGGGCGTCGTCGACAGGGTTGACACGAGCGGCCGGTTTCGCCGGATCGGGCGTGGCCGGAGCAGTGGTGGCCGACGTGGTCGTCGAGCTGTCGGTCTGGGCGCCAACCAGGTTGGGGGAGCCAACGGCAAAGCCAGCACCGAGGCCGACTACGGATGCAACAACCACGGTGGCTGCGGCGAGGTGTTTACGCATGAGGCATTCTCCTGAATGTTCCGTCTGAGGGGATATCTCTATCCTCGACCGAAGACCTGAGATTTGCCTGTGATGCTTCTACGAACATGCCGGACGGTTGACGCGCGAATATGGAGTCATGAGTCCTGCCACAAAGGCCGTCCCTGCATCCACCGCCAGCCATGACGCTGATGTCACGGCCGAGTTGAGCGCTTTCATGGCCAAATCGTGGGCGCCAGCACCCGACACAACACCTGTCGTAGCGCCCGTGGCGGCTTATGCCGCCAAGCGACGCAAGGCCCTGTCGGCTGCCTTCCCGGGTGAGGTCTTGGTAATCCCGGCCGGCCGGTTGAAGTTCCGATCGAACGATTCGCCCTACGCGTTTCGTCCCTACTCGGCCTTCGTCTGGTGCACCGGCAGCCAGGTGGAAGGCAGCGTGTTGGTGATGGTTCCCCGCGGTCGCAGCCACGTCGCAACCTTGTTCGTGCGCGCCCGCAACGATCACAACACCGAAGCGTTCTACCGTGACCGCAACTACGGCGAACTGTGGGTCGGCCCTCGCCCGGGTGTCGTCGAAACTGCGGCTGAACTCGACATCGCCTGCAAGCCGCTCACCGAACTGGCCAAGGTTCTTCACACTCAACGTGCGAAGCCGCTGCGCTGCCTGCGCGGTCTCGACCCCGATGTCGACGCGGCCGCCGGCACCGCCCCCAAGAAGGCCGACATCGAGCTGGATCGGTACCTGTCTGAAGCTCGGCTCATCAAAGACGACTGGGAGATTGGCGAACTACAGGACGCGGTCGATGCGACGTTGAAGGGCTTCGAAGACGTCGTGCGCGAAATACCGGCAACCGATAGCGAGCGATGGCTCGAGGGCACGTTTCATCGTCGGGCCCGAACCGACGGCAACGACGTCGGCTACGGATCCATCATCGCCTGCGGCCATCACGCGTGCATCTTGCACTGGACGGACAACGACGGCCCTGTTCGCCCCGGCGAACTCGGACTGCTCGATATGGGCGTGGAGGGACACAACCTTTATACCGCCGATGTCACCCGAACCATCCCGTTGTCGGGCACCTTCAGCAAGGTCCAGAAGAAGGTCTACCGGGCCGTGCTGCGCGCCCAGGAAGCCGGCATCGAAGCGGCCGTCGCCGGCGCATCCTTCCTCGCACCGCACGACGCTGCCATGCGTTCACTCACGACCGATTTGGTCTCGTGGGGTTTGCTGTCCGGTGACATCGAGGAGCTGCTGCGTACCCAGGTCTACCGTCGGTACACGCTGCACGGCACCAGCCACATGCTGGGCATGGACGTGCACGATTGTGCCAAGGCTCGCAACGAGTTCTACCGAGGCGGCATCCTGGCTGAGGGCATGGTGCTCACCGTCGAGCCGGGCTGCTACTTCCAGAAAGATGACCTCACCGTGCCCGAAGATTTGCGCGGCATAGGCGTGCGGATCGAAGACGACATCGTCATCACGAATGGGCTTCCTCGGGTTCTGTCATCGGCCATCCCAAGGAAGGTCGGCGACATCGAGAAGTGGATGAAGCGACTCCAAAAGCGCAAACGCTGAGGCGGCGCTCACACGCCCGTAACCCGCCGGAACTTGCGGCAGTTACTGCTGCGACGGAGCAGCTAGTGCCCCAGGTTGAAACGGGCGAGCCACTTGGTATCCCACACTACTGTGCAGTGTGTAGTACAGTGTTGTGTGTGGCAACCCCTTCGAGTGGTCTCGAACACACGCAGCTACTGAAGGGCGTGCTCGATTCCGTCGTGCTGGCTGCGCTGGCCGACAGCGATGGATACGGATATGTGGTCGTACGCCGTCTGCGATCGGCCGGGCTCAATGAGGTCGCCGATGCGTCGGTGTACGGCACGCTGCGACGATTGTTCACACAAGGATTGCTTACGAGCTACGTGGTTCCGTCGGAGGAAGGCCCCCACCGCAAGTACTACGGCTTGACCAAAATGGGACACAAGGCGCTGGAAGCACAGCGCACCGATTGGCTCGCATTCTCCGCCATCGTCGGGCGGATTCTTGATGGCGACGTGTTCACCACGATTACAGGAGATGACCAATGACCTTCCTCGCTACTAACGGGGTCCAGAGCTACGCCCGCGCCGTTCGGGAAGCCATGGGCGACCTGCCTCCTGAGCAGGCCAACGCCGTGCTCGACGGTCTCGACGAACACCTCGCCGAAATAGTTGCAGAAGGAACCGTCGACCTTGAGGCCGTGCTCGGTTCTCCCGAGTCTTATGCCGCTGAGCTGCGCCTCTCCGCTGGTTTACCTGCAGCAAGCGGTCGCACCCCCTGGGCGGCCCCACCCGCCGCGCTGCGATCGGACGAGCCGCCGTCGTCCGCGCCACACGAAGTGGTCGAGCCACCTACCCGTCCACGTCGTATCGGAAGGCTCGCCGCGGCCCCAAGCCGCAAGCTCTCGACCCGGCGCGTCTTTTTGTCGCGGGTCTTTCTGGGCCTCGTCTTCGGGCTTCTGCTCGTCTACTTGATCAGAGCGGCACATCCGCTGAACATCTTCCATGTCATCTTCGGCACGCTGCTCATCGTGGGAGCGTGGCGCGTGCTGCGAGCGGCCAGTAATCGTGCCGCTCTTCCCGCCGACTGGGTGACCTACGCGCCGAGGGTTCTCGGCGGCACCGCCGTCGTGCTCGCACTCATCCTGGGCAGCCGCATGGGCTCCAGCGGAACCAGGTACATCTACGTGGACAACACACCGAACGCCACCACGTTCGCAACGGTTCCTCCACGAGATGGAGGCGAGATCCCGGTGCCAAACATGATCGGTACATCTCTGGCGGAGACGCGCGAGACGCTGAGCCGATTCAACCTGATCACCGTCGTGGAAGGAGGCGAAACTGAGCTCTCCACACGACTACTTACCACCCGCATGGATCCTGCGCCTGGCACGATGCTGGAGCCCGGTTCGGTGGTGAAGGTCGTTGTTGCTCCTGTCGCATCCCTCATCCCCACATCCATCGTCACGCCGACGACCGTGATCGTGCCGTCGGTGTCGATCCCGACCATCACGACCATCACGACCGTGCTGCCCGCTGGGTCCGCTGCCAGCGGCACCGTGCCGGTCGTGACAGCCATCGGTACGACCACCGTGTCCGCGACCGTGCCGACAACGGTGGCCCCGACATCTGCACCTGTCTCCACGGTCGCGAGCTGATCGTTTCGTAGCCGAGTCGTAACTTGCGGCAGTTACTGCTGCGGGGGAACAGCTACTGCCGCACGTTCACGAGGTGGCTCGAAGGTGGGGCGTACGCTGGAGGCGACGACGCGGGGAGGCGACGGTGGGAGAGCAGAACATAAGGCGGATCGCGGTCTACTGCGGGTCGTCACCAGGCAACGATCCAGCATTTTGTGAAGCCGCCGCCGAGACCGGTAAGGAACTGGCCAGACGAGGGCTGGAGCTTGTGTACGGCGGCG
>JAYTKG010000497.1:0-4355 GCA_043730435.1 Acidimicrobiia bacterium
CCCATTCGGCCTTCATCTCCGCAATGTCGGTGCCGCGGGTGAACAGGTCGACCGCCATTGGGTCGGTGGACTTGTCGGGTGTCAGTGAGCTGAGTACCCGGCCGAGATTGGCCGCCGCGCCGCTGTCGATCAGACCGACATTGGCGGCATCGGACAGGATGCTGCGCCGCCTCGCAACCATTGTTTCAAAGTCGCCAACGGGCACTCGGGTAATCTTGCTCTGCAACGGGTGGCGATTAGCCGTATCGAACGTCACCTCTTCTTGAAGGCGGGCGAGTACATCGGCGCCCTTGGTCACCGCGTTGGCCAGCTGCTCCACCTTGCCTTCGAGCCCGGTCGTATCGATCTTGGGTTCTTCGGCCGGCGTGCTCAGAGCAGCGAGCGCCTTATTGGCAGCGTCCTCGCGACGGCCGACGCCATCAAGGGCTTCCTTGTGCTTTTGCTCGGCGGCGACAAGGGCTTCCTGCGCCTCGGCAATGGCCAGTTCGCGGCGCAGAACGTCCGACGCCAACGCAGCGCGCTCCTCCTGCTGCTTGGGCAGGTCGGACGCGGCGATGAACGCCACGGCCTCCCCGTGTTCTGACTGCCACAACTGGGTGAGCCGATTGCGTTGTGCTTCGTCGGCTGAGACCACAGTGAAACCGTCAACAAACGGGGTTTCGATCTCACCCGAATCGAGCAACGCGAAAGGTTGCAGACGGGCGGTCATGCTTGGTTCCGAAGGTCGAGTCCCATACCTTGGTTATGTCGGCGGAAAGTGTCAAGACGTTAGGTGTCTTGAGCGTTTCCCGACTCAAGTTCGGGTCAAGTACCCGCCGAGCGCGCGCTCAGTGACGGTGGGGCATGCACAACTCGTCGTACTCGGCGATGATGATATCGGCCGGGTCGAGCGAACATGCAGGGCACTTCGGATCCCGCGGCACGTTAAAGGTGCGGAAGCTCTGCTCCAGCGAGTCGTAGGCCAGCAACCGCCCCTGCAGCGTGTCACCGATACCCAGGATGATCTTTACCGCTTCCAGCGCCTGCAGCGAACCAATGATGCCGGGCAGCACACCGAGCACGCCCGCCTCGGCGCAACTGGGCGCCAGTTCGGCAGGGGGAGGTTCGGGGATCATGCACCGGTAACAGGGCCCGACGAACGGGTTGAACACCGTGGCCTGACCTTCAAACCGGAAGATCGAGCCGTGCACCACCGGGATCTTCAGCTTGAGCGAGGCGTCATTCAACAGATAGCGGCTCGGGAAGTTGTCGGCTCCGTCAATGATGACGTCATATCCCTGCAGAATGTCCATGACGTTGTCGGCATCGAGGCGGGTGTCGTAGGCGTTGACCTTGACGTCAGGGTTGAGCAGCGCAATGGCCTTGCGAGCCGACTCAACCTTGCGATCACCGATGCGATCGAGATTGTGGATGATCTGGCGCTGCAGGTTGGATGCGTCCACTTCGTCCATGTCGACAATGCCAAGCGTGCCGACGCCCGCGGCCGCCAGGTAAAGGGCGGCCGGGGAACCAAGGCCGCCTGCGCCGAGCAATAACACCTTGGCGTCGAGCAGCTTGGCCTGACCGGCTACACCGACCTCCGGGAGGAGCAGGTGACGCTGATACCGGTTGCGTTGTTCGGGCGTGAGGGTGATGGGCGTCTTCCATGTGCGGCCCTCATCTTTCCAACGGCCGAAGCCCCCGGCCATCGACAACACATCGGTGTAGCCAAGTTCGCCCAGCGTCTTCGCCGCGAACGCGGAGCGCACGCCGCCAGCGCAGTACACGATGACCGGGGCATTCTTGTCGAGCAACTTGGCCTCTATCTGCGCTTCGAGATGACCACGAGGAATGTGCAGCGCGTCGGGCAGCGCACCCTGGTCGTACTCGTCTGGTTCACGTACGTCGAGCACAACGACGTTGCCGTCAGCGATCTTGGCTTCGGCGCCCGCCGGGTCGATTTCGGTGATGCCGGACTTGGCGGCGGCAAGAAGATCTCTGAATGTAGCCATGCAGAAACCCTACCAAAGAGGTCAGCTTTCACCTCCCCTGACACACCAGAGAAACCACAGAGTCTGGGCAGATTCCCGGGGGGGTTCTTACGCTTGTCTTGATTCACCGTTCGGGAACGACGAGCCGATCAGCAAAGGGTGAAGAACACCCGTCGTCTCATCATCCTTCTCGTCGGTGTCGTGGCCGGTTTGATCGCCACCATCCTGCCGTCGGGAGTGCACGCAGCCTCCGCCGCCATCGAACCT
Organism: Acidimicrobiia bacterium; assembly: GCA_043730435.1. Taxonomy (GTDB): domain Bacteria; phylum Actinomycetota; class Acidimicrobiia; order Acidimicrobiales; family Ilumatobacteraceae; genus JANMCE01. The sequence continues at coordinate 2,238 of JAYTKG010000497.1, forward strand.
CGGGCGGCCGAGGTTGAGTTCTTCAATCTCCTCAATGTCACCCGAGCCGCCAACGGCAAGCTGCCCGTCGTGCGAGACTCCGGCCTCGACCAGCTCGCCCTTGACTGGTCTAGCAAGATGTCGGCTGTCTTCGACGTCACGCAGACCGTCATCAACTCATCCGATCCGGGAAACTGTAACAAGAGCGCACTGTGCCACCGACCGAACCTGGGCGACTTCCTCGGCCCGATCGACTCGGCTTGGACAAAAGGTGGCGAGAATGTCGGCACCGGCGGCACCGTCAGCGGATTGAACGACGCCTTCATTGGTTCCATCCACCACTTCGAAAACATTGTCGGCGACTACAACCGACTCGGCGTCGGCGTGGTCGTAAAGAACGATCGCATCTGGGTCACCTTCAACTTCATGAACGGACCGCCCCTCAAGGAGCCGACACCCACGCCTACACCGACACCCACGCCGCCCGCTGCCGGCACCGCCACCGCCGTTCCCGATGCGCCCAAGGGGTTGCCGGTGATTCCCGTCGGACAGGCGAGCTACTTCCGCTCCACCTCACCGCTTCGTCTGGTCGACACCCGTTCCGGTATCGGCGGACCCGGCCCGGTCGCCGAAAAGACCGTCTTCACCATCTCGCTTGCCGGCGAATCTTCCCGCCCGGCCGACGCCGTGGGCATCGCCCTCAACGTCACCGCCGTTGGCCCAGCCGCAGCTGGTTACCTGACTGTCTACCCGTGCAGCGACGGTGCACCCCCCGTCGCATCAAACATCAACTTCAACCCCGCCGATAACGTGCCGAACCTGGTGACGGTGGCGTTCGGCAAGAACACGTCGGTCTGCGTCTACACATCATCAAAGCTCCACCTCATCGCCGATCTCGCCGGATGGCTGACCACCAGCGCTTTGGGCGCTCCCTCCTCGATGACAACTTCGAATCCGATCCGCCTCATGGATTCACGCCCAACCGGTGCCCGCTCCACCGTGTTCACCGTGCAGCTCGCCTCACTGGTGCCGGCCCAAGCAACTGCCGTAGGCCTGAACCTCACCGTCACCGATCCGTCCGATGATGGATTCATCACCGCCTATCCGTGCGGCCAGCCGGTGCCAGTAGCTTCCAACGTGAACTATCACAAGGGCCAGACCGTGCCGAACATGGCCGTGGTCGCCATGGGTGCCAGCCAGACCGTGTGCATCACCTCCGACAAGCCCACCCACCTCATTGTCGACTCGGCCAGCTACTTCATGCCGAAGCAGCAAAACGCCGCGTCGGCCGGTGGCCTGCTGAGCCCCGTGGTGCCTGACCGACTGCTCGACACCCGTGAGAGCGTCGGCGGTTGGCTCGGCAAGCTCGGCAAGAACCAGACCGTCAACTTTAATGTTCGTGACCTGCCCGGTATGCCGCTGAGCGTGACCGGCGTGCTGTTGAACGTGACCGCCGTCGATCCGTCCTCGCCCGGCTATATCACGGTGTACCCGTGTGGCTCCGACGTCCCGGTGGCCTCGAACCTGAACTACGTCACCGGCGCCAACGTCGCCAACCTCGTGGCGGTGCGGGTACCGGCAGACGGCAAGATCTGCATCTTCTCCGATCAGCGGGTGCATATCATCGCCGACCTCCAAGCCATCATTACCCCCATCGCCGCCGCGTAGGACCTGCTTCGCTTCTCGCTACCGCTCGCGGCGCTCATTCTCGCTGTCGCTCGGCAATCCTTCCAGCCGCCTCGCGCCTCCGTGCGTTTCTGCAGTACACGATGTCGGTTTACGACATCGGGTACTGGCAGTTCCGAATCGCACTGAGCCGGGCACACTCTTGGGGCACTTCCCCTTCAGCATGAACCGAGGAGTGTGCACCGTGTCATCAACCACGCAACCGCTTGATCTTTCTACCGACCTCATCGTGCTCCCGTGGCACGACCCGCTGATCGACCCGATCGGCTTTGACCCTCGCAGTGCCTACGTGGAGCAGTTCTGGCTGGGCATACTGGGGCCTTCGACGGTGTGGCTACTGCGTCGGATCGCCACCGGTTTCGATCACTTTCCCGACGGGTTCGAAATGCCCATCACCGACACAGCCGGCGCGCTCGGGCTGGCTTCGGGGGGCCGCCACAGTCCGTTCTCGCG
>JAYTKG010000498.1:0-34581 GCA_043730435.1 Acidimicrobiia bacterium
CCCACATCAGAGAGGTCAACGACGACGCTGGTGTTCGATGGGTGTACTCGTTCCTCTCCGCGGACAAAAAGAAGACCTACTGCCTGTACGAGGCGGCAAACGCTGATGCCCTTCGCGACGCTGCGGCAAGGCTTGGCATCCCTGCCGACGTCATCATCGACGTCGAGCAATTCGGACCGATGCCGATCGGATGAGGCAGCCGTCGGGCTCGTCGGCTGACTGCCCCACCGCGACGAAGCGACCTGTCGATGTGTTCCTGGGACGGCATCATGCCCGGCGGGCTCATAGTCGGAACATGACCGTTCGTCAACGATTGTTTGGTGCCGCCGTGATTGCGATGACGACGGTCAGCGGGTGCGCCCCCGATCAGTCGTCCTCGACGACGGGCTCGTCGACCACCTCGGGCGCATCCGGCGTCACGACCACCGCCTCGACGTCGACAACCGGGCTTGGCAGCGGGACGCCGCTCTCCACATCGACCTCGACTGTCGCGGTCGCTAAGGGTGCGGCCCTGCGTGAACTCGATGCTGAACTGATTGCGGCCGCCTGGGAGAACGATGTGGAACGTGCCCGACAGCTCATTGCAAAGGGGGCCGACGTTGACGCCAAGGACTCAACTCAGCAGAGTGCGTACCTGATCGCGACGAGCGAGGGGTACAGCGAAATGCTCGCCCTCACGTTCGAATATGGGGCCGATGTGCGGTCGCTCGACAGTTACAACGGTACGGGGCTGATCCGGGCGGCCGAGCGAGGCCACGCCATGGTCGTTGGTCGGTTGCTTCGTGAGGGCATCGATCCGAACCACGTCAACCGACTGGGCTGGACCGCGTTGCACGAAGCGATCATTCTGGGGAAGGGCGACGATCGGTATGTCGACACGGTTCGTTTACTCGTTGCTGGCGGTGCCGATCTCGAACTTCGTTCGGCGAGCGAAGGCGTGCTGCCGCTCGCTCACCCCGACAGCCATGGCCAGAGGGCAATAGCGATGACGTTGCGAGCCGCACTCGAATCGAAGGGCTCCGACGACCCGAACGCTGATCTGCTCGCCGCCGCCGCCGCCGCCGGCACCGGGGACGCGGATGCAGTCGCGATTGCGCTGCGGCTCGGTGCCGACATCGAGGCACGTGACAGTCGTGCTCGCACGCCGCTGCTGCTCGCCGTCGAGAACGACCATGTGGAGGCCGCTCGGCTACTCGTTGCGTTCGGTGCTGACCCGAACGCGGTCGATGCGCAGCACGACACGCCTTGGCTTGTTACGGGTGTGACGGGAAGCGTCGCGATGGTCGATGTGTTGTTGCCCGCCAAGCCCGACTTCACGATCCGCAACCGGTTCGGTGGCATCGCGATCATCCCAGCTAGCGAACGCGGCCACGTCGACTACGTGCGACGGGTCGCGAAGATTGGCATGAACGTCAATCACGTCAACGATCTCGGCTGGACCGCGCTTCTGGAGGCAGTGATCCTGGGCGATGGGAGCGCGCCGTACCAGCAGATCGTGCGGATCCTGCTCGACGCCGGGGCCGACCCAGCGATCGGCGACCGTGATGGGACCACTGCGCTGGAGCACGCCCGCTCGAAGGGTTTCACCGCGATTGCCGCACTTCTCTCGTAGCCGAACGACCAGCGGGTTGAGCCGGTCCGGTGTGAGCCCGCAGACGGCTATGTGTAAAGAGCAAGCAGCGGCAACAGGTTTCATAGGCCCAGCGTAGGTCGTGTCGTTTTCGACGCAACCCGCGTCGTACGCTTCATAGCGTGCCTCGGCCAGGAAACGGTCTGGCATGACGAAGTACCGGTCTGGGCCATGAACTACTACGGCTACATCCTCCGCCCCGATCTCATCGACCCCACAAAAAGGCCGGGCTGACGATCAAGGCGCGGGCTTATCAAGCCCTGACCCTGGTCAAGCTTGGTTCGGCCGGGCATTTTATGAAGGACATTGTCCAGTTGGTTTCCCAGGTTTCGCCTTGGTCGGGTGAGAAGGCCTGTTCCCATTCGCTTGATGTAGCGGTGACATTTGACCAGGTGAACTGCACGATGATCGGCTGACCGCGGAAGGTGTCATTCGCTTGGAATGTGCCGATGCCATTCGTGAACTGACCGATGACGGGCACCGACGAAACGTCCTGGCAATGTGTGGACAACAAGCACCTGCCGGACCGAACACCTGCGACCGAAAAGCCCGACACGAAGACGCTCCCCGCCAGCCTGGCGTACCAGCTGGTCAACACGCTGCATCTGACAAACGAACAGATCGAAGCACTCACGATCGAAGATGCAGTTCAACGGACCGAGTACTGGGCGCCACCGCCCGTCTGACGACATAGCGAGAGACGTTATTGAGGACACCGCCGACCTGGCGCTTAGGCCTGGCGGGCTGTGATGAGACCTGTTTCGTAGGCGGCGACGACGAGTTGGGCTCGGTCTCGGGCGGCGAATTTCGTGAGGAGGTGACTCACATGGGTTTTGGCGGTGGCGTGGCTCATGAAGAGTTCTTCGGCGAGTTCGGCGTTCGAGAGACCTTTGGCCACGGCGGTGAGTACTTCGCGTTCGCGGCCGGTGAGTTGGTCGAGCCGTGGGTCGGCCGTTTGAGTGATTGGTCGTCTGACGAAGTCTTCGATGAGCCGCCGAGTGATGCTTGGGGCGAGTAGCGCTTCACCGGCGGCAACGACGCGTACCGCGGCGAGCAGGTCGGGTGGCAGGGTGTCTTTCAGGAGGAACCCTGAGGCTCCGGCGCGGAGCGCTTCGTGGACGTATTCATCGAGGTCGAAGGTGGTGAGCACGAGGATGCGGACATTGGCGAGAGTGGGGTCGGCGGTGATCAGTCTCGTTGCTTCGAGGCCGTCCATTTCGGGCATGCGGATGTCCATGAGGATCACATCGGGCCGCTTGGCCTTTGCGATCGTGACGGCTTCGTAACCGTTGGCTGCTTCACCGACGACATCGATGCCATCTTCGGATCGCAGGAGTGCGAGGAAGCCGCTGCGAACGAGGGCCTGGTCGTCGGCGACCACGACTCGGATCGGGGCGGTCATGGGGTGTCCCCGGTGGTGACGAGGGAAGGGATCGGCGTGATGGGCCGGTAGACGACCGGCTCAGTCTCGGAGCGGATGCGTTTGAGCAGGCGGCGCAAGTCGTTGAGGGCGTCACGGCTTATGGTCGAGATCGCTTCGAGGATTTTGCGGGCGGCCGCGGGATCGGTTCGAACGAGTTGTGATCCGGTCCCGGCGTGCTGCGCGATGGTGTAAATGGAGCGGGTAATGACGGTGCTGAGTTCGTCGGCGATGCGGAGGCGTTCGGCGGTGATGTCGAGCAGGGCGCGGCGTGTGACCGCCTCGGCGGTGCTCTCGCGTTCGGTGAGATCAGTGTTGAGGCGCTCGCGGTCGCGACGGGCGATGTAGCCGGCGACTGCAGCCGCGGTGAACAAGAAACCGATCCACACGGCGCCAGTCGCCGTGAGGTCAGCTGGTTTCGTCCATGCCACGATAGTCATCCCGATCAACGACCCGACACCTCCGGCCACGAGCTTGCGGGTGCTGGCGTAACTGCCGACCGTGTAGAGTGCGATCCACAGGATGAAGATGGTGACGCCCAATTGGTAGTTGCCGAGCGCCAGCGTGATTCCGATGAGCCAGGTGGCTGCCAGCGTGAAGGTCGGGTATCGGCGCCTGCCGGCGAGCAACAGGCCGCAGGTGATTCGCAGCAGCCATGCCCAGCGGTCGTTTGGTGCGAGCTGTGGACCGATGGCGGGCGGGTCGGATTTGAAGATGTCGAGTGCCCCGAGCGCGGTCATGAGCACAGCGAGCATGACGTCCCACAACCACGGTGGGAGCTGTCGCCGCTTCCGCACAGCGTCGGGCGCGGGCGCGATGGCCGAGCCCACGGTCGGGTTCGTGTGTACGTCGCTCGTCGCCGAGCCCATAATCGGCCGCAGTGTTGCGTGGACCCGGAACCCGCCACCTGGCCGCGGTCCACCGCTGAGGTCTCCCGCGTACATTTCGGCTCGTTCGCGCATGCCGACAAGGCCGTGGCCACCACCGCTGCGGCCGGCAGTGTCGAGTGCCGTGGTGGTGCCGCGCCCGTCGTCGTCGATGAGCAAGTCGATGAGTTCGTCGTGCACCCGAACGGTCACCGTCGAGTTGGCGCGACCGGCGTGACGGACCACGTTGGTGAGCGCTTCCTGCACGATCCGGTATGCCGCCAGCGAGACGCCCGCCGGCAACTGTTGCAGGTCGCCCTCGACAGTGAGCGAAACGGGAACGCCGGCGGTACGGATCTGCTCGATGAGGGCGGTCACGTCGTTGAGCGACGGAGCGCACACGTCACCGCTTGCGCTGCCGTCACGCAGAATGCCAACGAGGCGGGCCAGTTCGCCGGTTGCGGTGGCGCTGGTGGTGCGGATGGCGTCGAGTGCCTGTTCGGCTTCGGCGGGTTGGCGGTCGATGAGGTGGACTCCGATTCCGGCTTGGACGGCGATGACGCTCAACGAGTGTGCAACTACATCGTGGAGTTCTTGTGCCATGCGGAGCCGTTCCGCTGCTGCAGTGAGGTCGGCGGTCTCCACCGCGGCGGCGGCTCGTTCGATGGCGACTTGGACCTGGCGTTGTTGGCGGGAGCGGGAGCGTCGACGCATTCGACCGAGCGCGAACCCGGTCGCGAAAAAGGTGGGACCGGCGACCGGTGCGACATTGATGATCGTCGTGCCGCCCACTGCCAGCGCGATGTACAGGGCTCCCAACATCGCGACGCCTCGCCAGGCCAGGCGCATCGGGAGATGAGCGGCCACGCTGTACAGCGCAATGACCATCGCGAAGAAGGCGATGCTGTCTCGGTGCTCGCCGAGTTCGAGTGGCAACATCAGCAGGAGCCCGACCGCCAACGACCGCAACGGCCACCGACGCCGCCCGACCAGGCTGGCGCAGATGGCGACGGTGATCGCCCAACTCCACCAGGTGTCCGCTCGGAACCGGAAGGCGTCGAAATCCTGGACGTCTATCCGGGTTACTAACGCGATGAACGCCGCGGCGACCATCGCCCCCGCGAGGGCGTAGTCCCAGATGTGCACGCGCACGGGTCGCATCAACTGACCGTAACCCGTCTGGGTCACCATGCACATCGGCCCAGAGGATGAGATCGACGTGCATCTGCAGAGCGACAACCCCACCGGCGAATCGCATCTGGCGGGTTCCCGGCACATCCGCCGGCCCGATGCCGCCGCCGTTGCAAAGGCTCATGGTGATCCCATGACAACAACTACTGCAGTCCTCACACCACCAACCCTGCCCACCACCGCTCGCCGTGTCGTCGCCGTCGCCAGCGAAGCGACCAAGACCTACGGAACTCGTGACGCCGTCGTGCACGCCCTCGACGGCGTGAGCGTCGGTTTCGAAGCCGGCCGGTTCACCGCCATGATGGGCCCATCCGGTTCCGGGAAATCGACGCTGCTCCACTGCCTGGCCGGGCTCGACACACTCACCTCCGGTTGGATCCGCATCGGCGATGTCGACCTCGGCACGTTGCGTGACAAGGACCTCACCCTGCTGCGACGCGATCGCATCGGGTTCGTGTTCCAGTCGTTCAACCTCATCCCCACCCTCAACGCGCTCGAGAACATCACCCTCCCGATGTCGCTCGCCGGCCGCAAACCCGACCAGGTGTGGCTCGACCATGTGATCGACACCGTCGGATTGCGCACCCGGCTGACGCACCGGCCGTCGGAACTTTCCGGTGGTCAGCAGCAACGTGTTGCCGTTGCCCGGGCGCTCGCCTCACGTCCCGAGATCATCTTCGCTGATGAGCCGACTGGCAACCTCGACTCACGTGCTGGCGCGGAGATTCTCACCTTCCTGCGCAACGCAGTTCGCGAACTCGACCAGACCGTCGTGATGGTCACTCACGACCCGACGGCCGCTGCATACGCCGACCGGGCCGTGTTCCTCGCTGACGGACACATCGTCGGCGACCTCACCGACCCAACCGCCGTGACCGTCCTCGACCACCTTAAGAACTCCGGGAGCTGAACCGCCATGATTACTACCCTCACCATCAAGCAACTCGCCGCCAACAAACTGCGGCTCCTCGCCACCGCGTTCGCGGTCATCTTGGGTGTCGCGTTTCTCGCCGGCACCCTCATCCTCACCGACACCATCGAAGCAACGTTCGACAACGTCCTCACCCGAGCCGACGCGGGCACTGACGCCTACATCCGCGCCACCAGCCCCATCGCCCTCGGCTACGGCCAAACCGGCCACCCGCTCGACGCCAACCTGATCGACACCATCAGCAACATCGACGGGGTCGACAAGGTCGCCGTGCAGGTATCGGGTTACGCCCAGATCGTCGACAAGGCCGGCAAAGCCGTCGGCAAGTTCAACCCTGGTGTGCGCGGGATGAACTGGGTCACCGTCCCCGAACTCAACCCGTTTACCGTGGCCACCGGTCGCGCCCCGGCCGGGCCCAACGAAATCGCCACCGACCAGCACTACGCCAAAGAAGCCGGCCTTCAGGTTGGCGATACGACGACGGTGCTCTCGAAAGGCGAACCGCGCCCCGTCACGCTTGTTGGCACGGTGCGATTCGGGAAAGCCGACCGGCTGGGCGCGTTCTCGGTCGTACTCTTTGACGACGTCACCGCTCAAGCAGTACTCAACGCACCCGGCCAGGTCGACGCGATCGCCGTCACCGCCCGCGACGGTGTTTCGTCTGACGCGCTCGTGGCCCGAATCGCTCCTGTGGTTGGCGCCTCGAATCAGGTGATCACCGGTGCAACGCTTACGAAAGAGCACCAGGACCGCCTCAAGAAAGACATCAGCCAGTTCGGCACGTTCCTCACGATCTTCGCGCTCATCGCAGTGTTCGTCGGGGCGTTCATCATCAACAACACGTTCTCGATCATCGTGTCGCAACGAACCAAGGAGATGGCTCTGCTCCGAGCCGTCGGTGCGACCGGTCGCCAGGTCCGCTCCGCCGTCCTCGCCGAAGCCTCCGTAACCGGAGTCGTCGCGTCAGCGATCGGACTGTTCGCAGGCATGGGTGTGGCCGAAGGCATCAAAGCGCTCATGGCGGCCTTGGGCGTGAAGATTCCTATCGGCACGATGATCATCACCACCGCCACGGTGACCGTCTCGATGGTCGTCGGTGTCGTTGTCACGGTCCTGTCGGCCGTAATGCCGGCCCGACGGGCGTCCAAGGTTCCGCCGATCGCAGCGTTGCGTGACGTCGCTCAAGACCGCTCGGCCGTATCGAAGCAACGAATCATCATCGGCACTAGCTCCACAGTAATTGCGATTGCAACGTTACTGATGGGGCTTAACGCAGGCAACGCAAAAGTCGTTGGGCTCGGAGCGCTGGGCCTGTTCCTCGCCGTGTCAGTCCTGGGGCCGGTACTCGCTCGCCCTGTTTCCGCGGTCCTCGGTGCCCCGATCGCCAGATTCCGTGGCACCGCCGGGGTCATCGCCCGACAGAATGCGATGCGCAACCCCAAGCGCACTGCCCGAACCGCAGCATCGCTCATGATCGGTGTCGCCCTCGTCAGCTTCCTGTCGATCTTCGCCTCGTCGATCAAGGCGTCGGGTGCCGGAACATTCCGCAATGACTACCACGGTACCGCGGTCGTTGATTCCGGTGCCGTGGACAGCACGGGCGGTCTCAGCCCCAGCCTCGCCACCAACCTCGCAACCCAGACCGGTGTGCACACCGTCTCCGCGCAACGCACGACCGCAGTCGAAATCAACGGCAACCTCGCCTTCCTGAACGCCTACGACACGACCACCCTCGGGACTCTGTTCAACTTGGGCCACATCGAAGGTGACCTCACTCGACTGGGAGCCGACGGCATCGCCGTGAAAGCCGGCACCGGACCTGACGCTCCTCACCTCGGTGACACCCGTACCATTACGTTTCCGATGGGCACCACCACCTTCACGGTGCGAGCCATCTACGACCATGGTGCCGGGTTCTTCGGTGATCGCTTTGTCGCCCTCGCCGCCTTCGAAGCGAACCTCGCCACCCAACTTGACGCTCGGGTCTACGTCAATGCCGACAAGATCAGCGTCATCGACCAGGCAGCAGCCGGGTACCCGACCGCGAAGGTGCTCACCACCGAAGCGTTCATCACCGAGCAGAACGGCAGCATCGACACGATCCTGACCCTCATGTACGCCTTGCTCGGGCTCGCCGTGCTCATTGCCTTGCTCGGCATCGCCAACACCCTGGCCCTGTCGATCCACGAACGTAAACGAGAACTCGGTCTGCTGCGAGCCGTCGGCATGAGTCGTGCGCAGGTCCGCTCGTCGGTCCGCTGGGAGTCGGCGATCATCGCCTTGTTCGGCACAGGTCTGGGGCTCGCTATTGGCACATTCCTCGGCTGGGCGATGGTCAACGCTCTCGCCGGCCAGGGGCTCGACCACCTCGTCATCCCGGTCGGAACACTCGCCACCGTCACCGCGATCGCGACCATCGCCGGCGTCGGTGCTGCCCTTATGCCTGCCCGGCGAGCAGCCCGAATCGACATCCTCAAAGCAGTCGCGACAGCCTGACACTGGTTGCTCCTCGGACTCGAAAGCCTCATCCCCCCGAGAACGGATCACGTCCGTAGACTGACGATCCAAATGACCGAGCACTCGTACGCCGATGTAGACGTAACGCTCCATGACGACCATGTCGCCACCGTCGAGGTACGCCGAGGGCCGAACAACTTTTTCAATACGGCGCTCATCGGCGAACTGGCTGAAGCATGCGAATCACTCGCGGCTGATGGTTGCCGTGCGGTGGTGCTGTGCGCCGAAGGGCGGCATTTCTGTGCCGGTGCCGACTTCGCGTCGAAGGCCGACCCGGTCGGTGTGCATCTTTACGACATGGCCGTACGGCTCTTCAACCAGCCGCTACCCATCGTTGCCGCCGTTCAAGGCGCGGCGGTGGGCGGCGGTCTCGGTCTCGCGCTGGCCGCCGACTTTCGTGTCGCGTCGGCCGAGTCGAGGTTCACGGCGAACTTCGCTCGGCTCGGCTTCCACCACGGCTTCGGTCTCTCGGTCGCGCTTCCCCGAGTTGGCGGCCAACAAATGGCGAACGAACTTCTCTACACCGGGCGTCGCATCGACGGGGTCGAGGCGCATCGCATCGGTTTAGTCGATCGTCTGGTCGACGCTGATGCGATTCGGTCGACTGCGAATGAACTCGCCCGCGAGATCGCAGGGTCGGCGCCGCTAGCGATACGTTCGATTCGCGCCACCATGCGAGCACCGTTGCTGGCCCATCTGCAGGCTGCGCTCGATCACGAAAAGACCGAGCAGGACGGGCTTCGAAAGTCGGCCGACTTCCGTGAGGGCATCAAAGCCAACGCCGAGCGTCGAGAACCGAACTTCACCGGTCAGTAGCTGGACACGCTGGACACGCCTGTCAGGCCGAGAACACGACGGATGTTTCGTTTGCTTCAAACCTCTTGTAGTCGGTGGAGTCTTGCAGCGACTCGGATCCGTCAAGCCGAAGCGTCTCGTAGTAGTTCAGAGCCGCGTTCACATCGTCCTGCCAGGCCGACGACGGCACGTCGTAGAGCACCTCAATGCCGTTACCGTCGGGGTCTTGCACGTACAGGCTGTGCGTCATGCCGTGGTTGCCGCGGTTCAGGAACTCGACGTCGACCTTGCGAAGGTGCTCGAGCCGGGCCAGGAAGTTCTCGCGGTTGCCGTAGTTGAGCGCAATATGGTTGATGCCGATTCGCGTCGCCAGAATAGACCAGGTCTCGGGATCGACCGACTCTTCTTTCGTCTGCACGAGCGCCAGCTCATGGTGGGCCTCGGGATTCGCTCGATAAAATCTCATCACACCGATACGTGAGCCTTCGGCAATGGAACCGCACTGCTGGAAGCCGAGCGCCTCGGTGTAGAAGCGGTGCGATGCCTCGATGTCGCGGACGTTGAGAACGAGATGGCTGATGCTTGGCCCACTGAGCGCATGCTCGGACATAAACGACTCCTCTTTCGATGTGAAACTGACTGTACCTCGCACTTTGGTGACCGTGGAAGGGCCGAGATGGTCGGGTGTGATTCACTTCAAGCATGAGTGACTTCCCGCGCAGTTTGCGTTCCCGCTGGGCCGATGGCGAGACGACGATCGGAGCGTGGCTGACGTACCGCGCGAACCGCTCTTGGCCGAGATAGCTGCCCTCTCCGGTTATGACTACGTGTGTATCGATTTACAACATGGTCTGATGGACCTCGACACGGCCTCGCACATGTTGACCGCCACGGTGCGCACCGAGACGGTGCCGATGGCCCGCGTGCCGTGGAACGAGCCCGGCATCATCGGTCGCGTGCTCGACGCCGGTGCGCTCGCCGTTGTGATCCCGATGGTGAACACGGCCGATGAAGCACGGCAGGCGGTCGAGTCGTGTCGATATTCTCCCGTCGGTTCTCGCTCGTTCGGGCCGTCGCTGCCGAACAACCGCTACGGGTCGATGTACCCGGTTCGAGCCAATGACGAGATCGCCGTCATTCCGATGATCGAAACGCGCGAGGCGCTCGCAAACCTCGACGAGATCGTGTCGGTGCCCGGTGTTGACGCGGTCTATATCGGGCCTGCGGATCTATCCATCGCGCTCGGGCTTCCGCCGGGGATGGACCACGAGGCCGCGGTGTTCAACGACGCCCTCGAAGCGGTCGTCGCAGCATGTCATCGACACGGCGTGGTGCCCGGCGTGCACGCCAACCCATCAATAGCAGCGAAACGGTATGAGCAAGGTTTTCGCATGATTACTGTCGGGTACGAAATCTTCGCCGCCCAGACCGCGCTCCGCGGCGACGGGAAGGCGGCGCGGGCCGCCATCGCCGATGCGATCTGACGCGATCTGACCTGACGTGACCGAGTTCAATCTCTACGACGTGATCGCAGCCGTGGCGTCGGCCCACCCGAACCGCGAGGCGCTGGTGTTCGGTTCTCGGCGCCTCACCGCGGGGGCCGTGCTGCGTCGGGCGAACCAGTTCGCCCACCTCCTGCTCGCGCACGGCCTCGCGGTCACCAGCGAGCGTGATCAGCTCGGCCCGTACGAATCGGGGGCAGCCCCACGTTGCGATCTACTCGCGCAACTGTCAGGAACACATCGAAGCGATGGTCGGGTGTTTTGGGGCACGGGCTGTACCGCTCAATGTGAACTACCGCTATCGGGCCGGCGAGGTCTGCTACCTGTTCGATGATGCGTCGGTGCCCGCCGTCGTCTTTGCTTCGGAGTTTGCGCCCGTGATGGCCGACGTTGTGCGCCAGATGGCCACCACACCAACGCTGCTCGTTCAGATCCCCGACGATTCGGAGCACGCGCTGCTCGCAGGTGCGTGCTGGTTCGACGATGCGATCGCCGTCTACCCCGACTCGATACCGGCCGTCGCCCGGACGCCTGATGACCTGTACGGCCTCTACACCGGGGGCACGACAGGTATGCCCAAGTTGGTGCTGTGGCGGCAGGCCGATGCGTTCCCGCCGCTCTTCGGTGGCCGTCGGCCCGACCAGTGCGAGTGGGAGTCGATCGACGAGATCGTCGCTGCCTCCGGAGGCGGGTTGCGGCATATGCCCGTAGCGCCGTTCATGCACGCCGCCGGCCAGTGGCCCGCGGTCCGCGCTCTGGTGTCGGGCAGCACGCTGGTGGTACCTCCGGTGACGACGGCGTTCGAACCGCGCCAGTTCGTCGACCTTGTCGAACAGGAAAAGGTCGCGCTCTCGAACGTGGTCGGTGACGCGTTCATCTGGGCGATCGTCGATGAACTGCGGGCAAGACCACGTGCGCTACCGAGGCTGAAACGAATCGGGACGGGCGGAGCGGCGGCGTCACCACGTGGGCGCGAAGCGTTGCTTGAACTGCTGCCTCACGTCGAAATCTACGAGACGGCTGGTGCATCCGAGACGGGCGCGTTGCTTGCCCACAGTTCCCGTGCCGGTGGTCCGTTTGTGAGTGGCGCGTTCACCCTGCTTCCGGGCGCGTGCGTGCTGGCCGACGACCGCTTGCGCGTGCTCACACCGGACGCCGAGGAAGTCGGTTGGCTCGCGGCCGCGGGCCGGGTGCCGCTCGGCTACCTCGGCGATACAGCAAAGACTGCGGCAACGTTTCCTACGATGGATGGCGTGCGGTTCACCATCCCCGGCGACCGGGTGCTTCTTCGTGCCGACGGCCTCGTCGACCTGCTCGGTCGCGACTCGGGCCTGATCAACACGGGCGGCGAGAAAGTATTCGCCGAAGAAGTGGAGCGCGCACTCGTGATGCATCCGGGCGTCCATGACGCGGTGGTGTGCGCTCGACCGAGCGAGCGCTGGGGCTCGGAGGTTGTTGCGGTTGTCGCGGCCGACGATTCGGTCGATGACGACGCGATGAGCGACACCGTTCGCGCTCAACTCGCGGCCTACAAGGTTCCGAAAGCCATCATCCGCGTCCCTGAAGTTCGCCGCGGACCGAACGGCAAGGTCGACCTGGCATGGGCTCGCACGATTGCCGAAGTCGGCTCGTGAGCGGACACCAGGATCTGCCCACATTGCGTCAACAGTGACTGCCCGCTGCCGACTACCTTGACGCGCACCGCGGTCAGACTCGGAATGGTTCGCTGACCTGTCGTAGCCGCGCTTCGCCGGGAGTCGTGCGCCACGCCCGTCGCGGCGGTGCACGAGCCGTGCGGGCCTGACTCGCTCCTAGCTCGACCCTTGGTGGTTCCTCGAATCGACAGCGTTCAGCCCTGCCCGATCACGAACGAGGTCTCGACACCGTCGGCCGAACTCGGCAAGATGCTCGGCTCCGGGCTAGCGCCGGCCGGTCGGTATTGAACCTGGCCGCCATCTGCGCGCCTCCGTCGAACTTTCGGTTCGGACACATGGGGAGGGAACAAGGTGATGTGGACGTTGTCGGTCGATGCTGGTGGGCTCGCGGTGATTCGTGGTCACCAACTTGATCGAGACGCTGAAGTTTGGTTCGACGAGGGAGCAGTGCCGTCGCTGGTCAAGGTCGGACTCATCGAACGGAGTTCCGCTCGACGGAGGGTGGTACGTCTCCCCAGGATTTACCCGCCTGAGCCGTCCCGGCTGCTACGGATACCAAATCGACACCACAGCCGGAACGACTGCTGTCGTGTTCGTTGCGGACTGAGCCGACACCGGCATCGACCGACAATGCATTTCGTGCGAAACCTTGTGAGCCTGTCTCGGCCACGTCTCGGTAAACGACAAGGAAGCACAGGAGGCCAACACCGGCCGAGCGCCGCAATTGCAGCGACTTGGCGGCCAAAGGGCTTGAATGTGATCGAGAGCCGTGGACTACTCGTGCCACATGGGCGTCGCCGATATGGTGGCCTCCGGACTAGACTTGTGTCATGGCAACAAAGTCGGAGGAGCTGCGTAGAGACGCACTGGCACTGCCGGACGTCGAGCGTGCCCATCTCGCCGCCGAGCTTCTCGTGAGTCTAGAACCCGCGGCCGACGACGACCCGACGGCTGCTCTGTCGCTCTGGGGGACCGAGATCGAGCGACGGGCTCGACGAGTATTGGCTGGCGCTTCTGAAGGCCAAGACTGGAAGATCGTTCGACAACAGGTTGCAGACACCCTCGACGAGTGACTGCAGAAGTCCGCTTCGTCGACGATGCCGTCAAGGAACTCGATGACGCGGTGCTGTGGTACGAAGATCGGCGAGAGGGTCTCGGGCTTGCCTTCTTCGCTGCACTCGATCGTGCTGTTGAATCGATTTCGCGTCTGCCACGAGCCGCCGCGCTGATAGAGGGTGTCTCGGACGACTTGGAAGTACGACGGCTATCGATCCGGCGATTCCCATATTTCGTTGCGTAACTTGTCGTCAACGAAGCCGTTGTCGTGCTCGCAGTCGCTCACGAGCGTCGGCGCCCTCGGTACTGGAGCGACCGGGTTGGATCGTAATCGGTGAGAGGGCGCCGCTGCGCCGACAGCGATCACCACTGGCGGGGTCCGTTTTCAGCGACCTCTCGGCCAACAACTCGGCCAACTTCCCGGTGTCGTTGCCCCGCGTCGGCGAGTCGAACTCACCGACCATTCTCGTTGCGTCGTCCGATGACCTACGCCTACGGCATTATGTAAGACCTTTCAGCTACATCGAAAACCAGTTCACCGGCTAGACGCGCGCGGCGTGAACCGGCGCGCCAGATGTTTGCGTGGTCGTTCGAAATATTGATCCCCCACGATGCGGTTCGGCGTCGTTGCTCGCCGTCACCGCAACAAGGTCGCTGCCATCGAAGCACACGCTCGTGACATGACGCGCCGAAACAGTGAGCACCGAATCAAGCGCGCCGTCTGGTCGGAACCGCACGACGCGACCTGCGCCGTGGTCGGCGACCCAGAGACAGCCGTCGATGTCGAGGGCGAGGCCATCGGGCTGACTACGTGGACCCAACGACCAGTGGCGGCGGTTTGCGACCGCCGTGCCGTCGGCGTTCAGGTCGTGCACGATCACGCAATGGCTACGTGTGTCGGCATGGAAAAGTGTGGCGCCGTCGGGCGAGATCGCCACGCCATTGCACTGCTGCACGTCGCCGTAAAGCATCGTGGCGGTGCCGTCGAGGTCGACGCGCCACAGCTCGCCGGGCACCGGCGTTGCCGCGGGGTCGAGCGATCGGTAACGAACAGTGCCGACATAGATACGACCTGCTGCGTCGGTGCCGAAGTCGTTCACTCCGAGGGCGCCATCGAGGGCAGCGACGACTCGATCGGTGCCGTTGCCAACATGCATGAGGTCGCGCCCACCTATCACGTACCCGCCATCGGCATGCTGGGCGATGCCGCCGACACCGCGTCGTTTCGCCACGACTGTCTCGGTTGCACCATCGCGCCTCAACCGGTAGACGCCTCCGTCGAGCACGTCGCTGAACACGAGCGAGCCGTCGGGGTCGATCGTCGGACCTTCCCCTTCGGCTAAGAGTAGGTATGAACGTAGCCCCGGACGTCGCCGACATCGGTCACGATCCTGATGCACTCGACGCGTTCTACCGAGCGCACATCGAGCAGGTCGAACGGTTCGTCGCTCGTCGGGTCATCAGCCCCCAGGACGCGGCTGATCTCACCTCGAACGTTTTCATCGAGGCGATCGAGAGCTGCCATCGATAACGCGCCGATCGCGGGACCCCTTCCGCCTGGCTGTACGGCATCGCTCGGCACGTGGTTGCCCGACATCACCGGTCTGCCGGCCGGGCAGCGCGGGCGACGGCCCGCCTCCGCGGTCAGTTATGGCTCGATGACGACGCTACCGAATGCCTTGCAGCTCGGATCGACGCTGAGCGCGATGCCCGTTGGCTGTTCGAGTCACTGGCTGGCATGTCGGAGCGACACCGCGCCGTGGTCGAGCTCGTCGCCGTTGATGGGCTCGGACTCAACGAGGCTGCCGATGTCCTTGGCATCACCCTCAACAACGCCCGGGTGCGTTACTACCGCGCCCGTCAGCGCCTGACCCTCGCCCTTCCATCCACACTTGAGGTGACCACATGAAATCCGATCTCGACGCCTTCGAAAGCAAACTTCTCGCCGAGCTGCACCAGCACGTTGCCGAACGCAATACTGCCGACAATGGCGCCGAGAAGCGCCGCGCCTCTCGGCGCGCCCCCGGCTCGTTCTCGTCGGCGCTGGCGTGGCAGCTGCCCTCGCAGGCGTGGTGGTCGTCCCGGGCCTCGGCTCGTCGCCCGCCTACTCGGTCGGTGAGGGCAATGCCGGCCGGATTCACGTCGAGATCAACCGGCCCGAGGACGCGGCCGGTCTTGAGCGGGCATTGCAGCAGCACGGCATCGCCGCCGACATCACGTATCTCCCCGAGCTGCAGATCTGCGCGCCGGGCCGCTACACCGTGGTGGATCGGAAAGTTGTCGGCATGCAAACCGAAATTGGCGAGCGCACCATCTCCGTCACCTTGCCGTCGGCCACCGTGCGGGACGGCGAGACGTTCGTGTTGACCTGGTCGGTGCTGCCAATGAGCGACAAGGACATCAGCGCTGGCGGACTGTCGAGCGGTCTGGGCACCAAGACGAGGGACGGCTTTAGGACCACTGTCGATTTCAACGTTGCAATCGGGCCGGTGAAGCCCTGCGAGCCCGTCTCGGCGACGCCGCCCTGATCGAAGTGAGCAGCCCGTAGACTGATGAGCAATGGACTTCGAGCTTGAGGACAGCCGCGGCGTTGACGTCGGGCAAATCCGTCGGCAGCTCCGCATGACCGTCCCCGAGCGAGTGCGCACAATGGTCGACGCCGCCAACGTCTTGCTGTCGATTCAGGCGAGAGCCCAAGCATCACTCAGCCAGGCTGAGTGATGTTCGATCCCATTCGGATCTGCGAAGTTTTGAACGACGAAGGCGTTGACTATGTGATCGTCGGCGGCTTCGCGTCCGTTGCTCACGGATCCTCGCTGCCGACGACCGACATTGATGTCGTGCCCTCGCGTCACGCCGACAATCTCGGCCGCCTTGCACGAGCGCTTCGCAGAATGAACGCAATGATCCGGACCTCCCACGAACCGGTTCCTGTGCCGATCGACGGCCCGTTCTTAGCCAACATGCCGCTCATGCTGAACCTCGTAACCAACTTCGGCGACATCGACCTGACCTTTCAACCGTCGGGCCATACCGGAGGATTTGATGGGTGGAACGCCAACGCCATCACCGTTGAAATTGCCGACAGTCTTTCGGTTCGAATCGCTGCACTCGACGACATCATCGACTCCAAGCGTGCAGCCAATCGCCCGAAAGACCTGATGGCCCTTCCCTACCTGGAGTCGCTTCGCGACGAAATTGCAGAGCGGCGTACGCGCGGGGGCGACTGACCTACGGCGCTCCGCCGGTCGATCTGGAATTCGTCAACGGCCGCCGGATCGCATGCGTTCGGCCATGTCGTCGGGTCGGCCGTGGGGAAGGGTGCGTTCAGCCAGGAGGGCTTCGGTTCGCGTTAACTCGTAGCGATCGGCAATGAGTTGCTTCGCGATCCGGTTCGTCCCGGAGGAGTTCGCAACGATAGCGGCGGCAAGCTCGGCAATGGCGGCATCGAGTTCGTCGTCGGGGACGCACCGATCGACAAGGCCGATACGCGCTGCTTCCGCCCCATCGATTTTACAACTCGTGAACATCAGCGCTTTCGCCGTCGAACGTCCGATGCGTTCGGGAAGCCGCACCGACATGCCCCAAATTGGCGCGAGCCCCCATTGGCCGTGGGTGTCGCCGAGCTTCGTCGACTCGGCCGCGACAAGCAGGTCGCACCCGAGCGCGAGTTCGAGCCCACCAGTGAGGCAATGGCCGTGGAGCCGTGCGATCGTGGGCTGCGGCAGCTGCTAAAGCGCGTCGATGGTTTCCGGTTCGAAGTGTCGACTCGGAGCTCCTTCGGCCGTTGCGATGGCGCCGAGATCGTGACCCGCACAGAACGAGCGGCCGACGCCACCGAGCACGACGCACCTCACGGTCTGGTCAGCGGCAATCGCGTCGACGTGCGCACGTAGGGCCACGAACACGGCCGGGTTCAGCGCGTTGAGTTTTTCGGGCCGATTCAGCAGCAGTGTGGCCACGCCATTTGCGTCGTTGCGCGTTACGAGTTCGTCGGTCATTGGAACCTTTCGGTGCTCACGATCGGGGAACGGTGTTCCACGATGCGCCATGGTAGGGGTCGGGTTCGCGGGGCAGGCCCAAGACCCGCTCGCCCACGATGTTGCGTTGGATCTCCGATGTGCCGCCTTCGATCGAGTTCGCGAGGCGCTCCCCGAGAAACGCCACGAGCTCGTTCTCCCATTCGGCGGGTGCGGTCATTGGGCCCGCGTGTTGGTTCGCACGACTCGGAAGGGCACGTCGACATCAACCGCGGGTTCGCAGGGAAGACCAAGTGTGCGTTCGCCGATGTCGCTGGATCTCGTCGGTGCCACCGGCGATCGACTGGCCTGGCTGTGACACCAGGATCTCTGCGATCACTCCATCGAACCCGGCTTCGGGTCCCGACAGCATGCCGTGGGCGCCCGCGAGGTGGGCGTGCAAGGCCGCGGCGCGCCGCGAGATTTCTGAGCCGACCAGCTTGCCAACCGATCCTTCTGCGCCCGCCGGCTTGCCAGCCACCTTCGCGGCGCGGGCGCGCAGGGAAGTCCACTTCGCCGTCATGGTGAGGGCGTAGAGATCGGCGAGCCGTTGGCGCGTCACCGCATCTTGGGAGAGGCCGACCCGTTGGGCGTGAGCCATGGCCAGGTCGGCTCGACCGGCACGTTGCGGATACCACTTGTAGGTGGCGAAGTAGTCATTGGCCTCGTCGCGCGCTTCTTCATGACAACGGCCGTGGCGGTTGCCCTCGGCCGAACCCATGCGTCGGTTACTCGGCAGGAATCGCTCGGACGCAAGCGAGGTGCTTGCGGGCCGCCACCCTTCGCCGACCGGGCCCACGACGTTGTTCGCCGGAACCCGCGCCTCGGTCAGGAACACCTCGTTGAACGATGCGTATCGGTTCATCGCCATCAGTGGACGAACCTCAACGCCGGGCTGGCGCATGTCGATGAGGAAATACGTGATGCCGCGGTGTTTGGGGACGTCGAAGTTCGTGCGCGCCAACAACATTCCGTACGTCGCCTTGTGCGCGCTGGTGTTCCACACCTTCTGACCGGTGATGACCCACTCGTCGCCGTCAAGCTCGGCGCGGGCGGTGAGACCGGCAAGGTCGGAACCACTGCCGGGTTCGCTGAACAGCTGGCACCAGCGATGCTCACCGGTCTGGGCCTGGCGAAGAAAGCGCGCCTTCACGTCGTCGGAACCGTGCTCAAGGATCGTGGCGCCCGCGAGGGTGACGCCTTGGCCGGGCGCGGCGCCGACCGCGCCGAAGCTCGCAATCTCTTCCTCAACGACCCCGCCAAGACCGGGGCTCAGACCACGGCCCCACCACTGCGTCGGCCACGTCGGGCAACCCCAGCCGGCATCGGCGAGCAGGCCACGCCATTCGAGCAATGGACGCTCGTCGAGCCAGTTGTCGCGCAGCCATGCCCGAACCTCGGCGCGGAGTATGTCGGCTGAGCCCGCGGCGCTCACCAGAGCGAGTTTGACGCCAAACGGGCGCCAGCCGAGAGTGCTTCAAGTTTTGCCCACGCGATGTCGGGATGGATGCGACCACCGAGACCGCAGTCGGTCGCTGCAATGACGTTTTCGCGCCCGACATTTTCGGCAAATCGCACGATGCGCTGTGCAACCAGTTCGGGATGCTCGACCACGTTTGTTGCGTGGCTTACGACACCCGGAATGATCACCTTGCCGTCGGGAAGCTTCACGTCTTGCCACACCGTCCACTCGTGCTCGTGACGCACGTTGGCGGCTTCGAACGAGTACCCCCCGGCGTTGATCGCCAGCATCACCGTCACGATGTCACGCATGGCAATATCGGTCGTGTGCGGTCCGTGCCAGCTTCCCCAGCAGAGGTGGAATCGCACGCGGTCGGCAGGAATGCCGCGCAGCGCGTGGTTGAGTGCTTCGACGTTGCGCATGGTGTAGCGCTGGTAGTCGGCGACCGACGGCTCGGGGTTGATCTGATCCCAGCTCTCGGCGATAGACGGATCGTCGATCTGAAGAATCAGCCCGGCGTCGACAATGGCCTTGTACTCGTGATGCAGTGCCTCGGCGCACGCCCACACGAACTCATCGTCGGTCGCGTAGTGCTCGTTGGCTACCCTGGCCGCGCTGGCCGGACCGACCGAGGTCATGAAACCCTCGGTCTCACCGGTAGCGTCGAGAGCGTCGCGGAAGTTCGCTATATCCGCTGCGATTGCGTCGTGACCGGTATAGGTGACTGGACCGACGCAGACCGGCCAAGCCACGCCACCGCCACC
The DNA here is from genome assembly GCA_043730435.1 of Acidimicrobiia bacterium. Taxonomy (GTDB): domain Bacteria; phylum Actinomycetota; class Acidimicrobiia; order Acidimicrobiales; family Ilumatobacteraceae; genus JANMCE01. The sequence continues at coordinate 19,809 of JAYTKG010000498.1, forward strand.
TGCGCCAACACCAGACGTTGGATCGGAATAGGCTGCTGCGAACCTCGCCCGGTCGCGCCGGTCGGCGAAGCTTGTGAGCATCACGTTGCCGGGACTCGACCTCACTGCCGGCAGGTCGAACAGCTTCGGACCGTTGGGCGAGAGCCCACCGAGGCGATTGAACGAGTAGCTCCACCACGCGCCGTAGTTCACCTTCTGGCCCATCGCCTTTCCGAACTCGCCATCGCCCGGCACGGTGATACCGGCTTGGCGTTGGCGCTCGACAACATCAACGACCGCTTGGCGAAGTACAGACTGGAAGCCGGCCTCGTCGTCGGTCTCGCCGGCTTGGCGGGCCCGGTTCGCCTCAATGAGCGAGTCGGGCCGTGGCAGGCTGCCAGCGTGACTCGTGAGGATCTGGTCGGTGCTCAGGCGCATGAGATTGTCCTTTTGGATTGTGTGGTTGCTAGGCGTGTAAGAGGTGCGCGCCGCTGTCCATGACGGCGCGAACAAAGCGGTCGAGCATGGCGTAGGCCAACGCTTTGCCGCGGTCGTCAAGTTGGGCGAGGCTGCCAGACAGGCTGACGGGCCACGCCAAACCGAAAACGAGCGCCCGCTTGTACTTGTCGAGCGCGTCCTCTCGGCTGAACTGCACGCCATGCGCGGCAAGTTCTGCGAGATAGATCGTAAGCAGCGCTTCAAAATTCATAGAGCGCGATTCAACAGTGAGCGACTGGCTGACGAAGAACGCGAAGTCGAGCATGCCGCAGCCGACTGAAACCATTTGAAAATCGATGAGCACAATGTCGTGCGTGTCGTTGGGTACCGCAAGCAAAAAGGGCAGGGCCTGCGCACTACCCCTGACGAACGCCAACAGCGCCGGGCGTTTAGGCGACGAGGAAATCTCGGACGCGCGCAATGGTGATGGCCGGTTGTTCGAGCTGCGGGATGTGTCCGCAGTTGGCGACAAGTTCGAGCTGGCTGTTGGCGATCAATCGAGCGAACTCGTGCCCATGCGCTACAGGAATAAGCGCGTCTTGTTGTCCCCACATGACAAGCGTGGGTGCCGAAAGGCGGTGAAGGCGCTTACGCAGGCCACGGTCGGGGATCGGCCAGACGAACTTGGCGGTGCATCCCAAGGTCCATATGAGTTGAGCAGCGTTGTCGAGCGCTACTCCGGGGTCGTTGGGTTGAGCGAACATCGCCTGTGCACCAGCGCACGAGAGGTCGTGGAACAGCATTGGGCCGATCTCTTGGGGTGGGCAGGCCATGAACGTCATGTTCGCCGGGTGATCGTCCAGCCAAAGCCCGGCGGGATCGAGGAGCACGACCTTGGAAAACAGCTCCGGGAACGACGACGCCAGTTCGGCGGCGAGCATGCCGCCGAAAGACTGGCCCACGACCGTTCCCCCGGTGATGCCGAGTTTGCGGGCCGCTTCTTCGTAGGCGAGAACAACGTCGAAGATGTCGTCGAGCTCATGGATTGCGTTGATGTTGCCTGGTGTTGTGCCGGGAAACTCGGGGGCGTACACGGTGTGATCGCGAGCGAGGTCGTCGAGGAACGGATCCCAGCCAAGTCCACCTGCCGGGTGGAGATACAGGAGTGGTTCGCCCTGGCCTTTGATCTGGACCCGCATGTCGATGCGGTCGTTCCAGACTTTAATGGTGCGGAAATCGACGTCGGCGCTCATTTCGCGACCATCGCGGTGATTCCGGCCTGCTTGGGAGAGGGTGCCTTGCCGCCCAGCCTGACGGGCCACCATCGGTTGTCGTCGTCGTACTCGGACCAGATCGGCCGCAGGTGCGGCAGCACCTCGCTGGTGCACATGTCGATGTTGTGCTTCGTCAGGTCATTGGGCATGGACCCGAGTTGCAGGAAGAGCGACAGGTTCCCGACCCTGAACGTCTTTGCGAGCAGTGCCAGGCGTTCGCGTACCGTCGCTGCACTACCCGCGACCACGGCGCCGCTTTCGACGAGATCGCGGTACCGTGGCGGGCCGTCGGGTGGAGGCGGCGCTGTCGTCATCAGATGCTTGAGTCCCATTGGTGGGATGCCCCCGGGCATGGCCAGGCGATGCATGCCGATGTTGCCGATGCCGTTGGCGAAACAGTATTCGATGTGCTTGGCGTAAAGCCGCTCGGCTTCAGCGTCGGTGTCGGCAACCGCGATGAACTGGGCGTACGTGGCGCGATACGGATTGTCGTCGACACCCATGTCGGCAGCGGTTTCCCAGAAGTGATCGAAGACCGGTTTGGCGATCACCATCGGGTCACCGTGGAACGCGACCAAATTGAAACCGAGGTCGCGCTGCAACGCAAACGTGGTGGTGCTCGGCGTGCCAATCGTCGTGATCGACAACGGCGGGTGCGGAGCCTGCAACGGCCGGGGCCAAATGTTCACACCGGGGTACTGAGAGAACTTCCCGTTCCACGCGAAGATCTCGCGTGATGTCCATGCCTTGAGGATCAACGCAAGGTTCTCGTCGTAACGGGCCCGGGTCTCGACCGGAACCACACCGTTGTTGTAATTCGCGTCATACGCCAAGCCAACGGGGAACCCGGCGAGGAGACGTCCGCCCGAGATGTGATCGAGAACGGCGTACTCCTCGGCGACACGCAACGGTTCGCGGCTCTTGCCAAGGGTGCGGCCGATCACATGCACACCGACGTCGATCCCTTCGGTTTCGGTGGCGTACGCGAAGGCTGCTGCCGTTAAGTCCGGGTTCGGGCTCATGTCGTAGTTCGCTTGGCCGTGCTCGGTGACGGCCACAGCGTCGAATCCGGCGCGGGCGGCGTGCATCATCTCATCGAGGCCGTTCCGGAACGAGGCGCGCACCTTCTGCGGGTCGACCAGGTCGTAGTACGGGTTCGTGACGACCGATTCACGGTAGCGCCGCGCGAAATCGTCAGGCAGATCCCGGTACGTGAACTGTTGAACGTAAGTGAGCTTCACTCGAACCCCCTAGGTGCGGCCCATGCCAAACGGCCGTGTGCCAATCGATGAGATCGTACGGCAAAAACGATGGACGTCGTTACGCTCAATCAGCCCATCGGTGGGCTTTACGGCTCTTGACAGGCTTTGGGTTTGCGTGGCTTCATCGATCTCATGAATATGGGTGACCACGATCCGGACGATGTCGTCTTCGATGAGTCGTTCGTGCGGGGAGCCACAGCGACGGAAATGTCGGCTGACGGTCGTGGGCGGTCTCGTGGCGACTGGACTCGCGCTCCACAAAGTGAACGGTGGCAAGACCGATACTGCTGCGGTCAGAATGTGGACTGCGGGGACCGATCGACCGACGCCAAGTCTTGAGGCGGAAGGTGGGCCCCTTGGACAACCGGCCGCGGTGCCTAGTGACAGCACCCGGTTCACCTTCTTGGCCCGGCAGAACGACAAACAATCACCCGTCGCATACGACCCCTGCCGCCCGATTCATTACGTAACGAACTCGCGCACGATGCCACCAAACGGCGACAAGATGGTCACCGATGCCATAGCGGCCATCAGTGCGGCCAGCGGTCTCGTGTTCATCAACGTTGTAGCCGCATCTAGCGCTCCTCCACTAGAATTGTTGCGCGGTTGGAAAGAAGGTCGACGAGGTCTTCGACGCGTTCGACGCACTGCACGCCGAGGGTGGTGAGGCGGGGGCGGGCGTCGATGGGGAGGGCTTCGCCGGTGTCCTGGTTGAGTATGCCGCCCATGTAAATCCCTCCGTTCCAGCCGGTGCGGTTCCGTGCGGCTATGAGTCGTTCGCCGAGGTCGATGGCATTGCCGTTGTAGGTGGCGAGCACGACGGCATCGGCATCTTCGTCGAGCGCGGCGCGCATCACGCCGTCGATCGAGGTGGCTGCGTTGAGCAGGATGATCTCGGCGCCGAAGCGGGGCAGCGCTTTGGCCAGCGCGTCGCGCACAAGGCTGTGGACTTCGAGGACGGCCAGAACAATGCGGAGGCCGTCCAGCCTCGGACCATCCGTTCGGCCAACTCGGGAGACGACGTCTCGGATCTGCGACGCCTTCCACGGTTCCAAAGTTGCGATCTCATCGGTGGCGGCGAGATCGACGCGTTCTTCCAGGTCGGGCATCGTGGTTCGGCGCATGGCAAGCAGCACTTGCGCGACATCGGTGATGTCTACGCCGTCGTCGGCGAAGACGTGCAAGGCTCGGTCTCGGAAGGCCAGTGCGTACTTAGCGACGCCCGCGCCCACAGCTTCGAGCCGCTCCCAGTCGTACAGGTTGGGTGCCTTTCGGACTTCGCGTTCGAGTTCGCGGGCGATGAGGTGGACCTCCACGATTTCGGCGGGGCTGGGGATGCGTTCGGCCTCGGTGAGGGGTACCGGGTTGATGGCGTGCCCGGTCGGGCGGCGGAGCTGCACGGCGATGTCGCACATCACCTGTGCTGTGCTCACCGCCAAGTTTCGGGTCCGTCTGCCGGGCAGTTGATCGACGGTGTTGCCGTAGATCATGGAGCCGATCGAGTCCCGCCCGCGCAGGTCGTCGAGCGCGAAATGCACGATGGCGCGGTGCTCTGGGTTTTGAATGGTGTTGCCGTAGCAATGGCCCAGCCGAGCGCCGATCAACGTTTCCACCGCGTACATCTCCATCGCCGCCCATCCCACGTACGACCCGAAGTGGGCGGCCTGTGTGCCGGTACCGTCCTCCAGGTTGGAGTGGGCCAGACCACCCTGGTCCCGCACTGCGGCGATGGCGGCGAGTGCGCTGACGGTCGCTTCGGTCAACGCAACATCGTCGAAACCTCCGATGATGTCATAGGACGAATATTGGCTGACGTTGCCGATGGTGGTGATGCCCGCGGCCAGCGCGCGGCAGGTGTTTTGGAAGCCGGCGGGCAGGCCGATCATGTAGTCACCGGTGTGCGGCTGAATGGGTACGGCCTGCGCCAACCGGTCCCACTGATCGGCCTCGATGCGGGGGCCGGTCTCTTTGGTGGTCAAGTGCCGGTCGGTCTCCGGCACGCCCATCGCCCGATCGAAGGCCAGACCAAACCGGTCGACACTGTGGCCCTCGGCGGCCAGCGCGTCGTGCACCGTGTGGAGCGCGTCCTCGGTGGCCGCCCACGTCGAAAGCCCAACATGCATGTGGTACATCAACCGGCCTTCGTCCCGGCTCCGACGCTTGTACTCGGCTTCGGACGACGCGCCCTTCGACCGCAAGAACGCGGTCATCGGAATAGTTTGTGGCGCGGCGGCGCGGCCTTTTGCGATCAGTTCTGCCGCTGGTTTCATTGGTTACCCATGGCGGGCCTTGAAGTTCGTGTCAAGCAAGCGCACCTTGTTGATGGCATCGATTCGGGCCTCCGCAATGCGGTCGGCAGCCTTGTAGTACGGAATGCCGTCACGCTCGGAGATAGCGAAGATCTCAAGCGTACGGTCATACACCCGGCGCACATTCGCCCACGCTCGCTCGGGTTGGAAGCCACCTTTGCGGAAGCGGTCGGTGTCGAAAATCGTGCCGCCGGAGTTGGCCACATAGTCGACGGCGTACACGATGCCGCGAGCTTCGAGCTCGTCACCGTGGCGTTCCTCAGCCAGGATGTTGTTAGCCGAGCCAGCCACGATTTTGACGTTCAACTGCTGCAGCGTGGCGTCATTGATGACGGCACCGAGGGCATAGGGGGCGAAGATATCGGCGGCAACGGAGTAGATCTCGTCCGGAGCGCAGGCCGCTACACCGAACTCGGCTACTGCGGCGGCGACCTTGTCGGCGTCAACATCGGTGACGGTGACACGGGCACCCTCATCGACCATGAGTTTCAGCGCCTTCGAACCGCAGACGCCCAAGCCCTGCAACGCGACGGTCCGTCCGCGGAGGCTGTCATTGCCCCACACCTTCAGCACACAGGCCTTGGTGGCCAGCACGGAACTGAGCGCGGTGGCCGGCGAGATGTCGCCTGCGCCGCCTGCGTGGACCGGGAGGGTGACGACGTGGTTGGTCTCGTTGTAGAGCGTTTCCATATCGTTCAGCGTGGTGCCGACATCCTCACCCGTGATGTATTCACCGCCGAGTTGGTCGATGAAGCGGCCCATTGCCCGCATCAGGGCCTCGGATTTGTCCACCTTGGGGTCACCGATGATGACGGCTTTGCCACCACCCAAATCCACACCGGCCGCGGCGTACTTGTAGGTCATGCCGCGGGCCAGTCGCATGGCGTCGAAGATGGCGTCCTGCTCGTTGGCGTAGGTCCACATCCGCAGCCCGCCGGTGGCCGGTCCGAGCGCAGTGGAGTGAATGGCGATAACGGCGCGCAGACCGGAGTCGGTGTCGTTGCAGATCATCACCTTCTTGAATTTGTGCTGCTGCATATAGTCGAGAATGCGTGCGTCCATAGTTGCGTTCCTTTGACGGTGGGTGGATTTCAGGCGGCGGTGTAGCCGCCGTCGACCAGCAAGATGGCGCCGGTGACATAGCTGGACGCGTCGGACGCGAAGAACACGACCGGACCGACCAGTTCTTCGGGCAGGCCGCGGCGGCCCATTGGCGTGAACTGCAGCACCTGGGATCGCTTCTCAGGTCGTGAGTGCTCATCGGTTGCGCCGCTCATGATGTTCTCGAAATAGCCGGGTGAGAACGCGTTCACTCGCACACCACGATCGGCCCACTCGACCGCCATGGTGCGAGTCATCTGATTGACGCCGCCCTTGGCTGCGGCATACGCGGTGAGTCCCTTGATACCGACGTCACCAGCGATGGAGGAGTTGTTCACAATCGAGCCGCCGGTGCCCTGGTGCAGCATTTGGCGGGCTGCGAACTGGGAGCAGTTGAAGTAGCCCTTCAGGTTGATGGTGAGCACCTCATCCCATGCTTCCTCGGCCACATCTTCGGCCGGTTCGATGATGTCGATGCCCGCGTTGTTGACCAGCACATCAAGGTGGCCGTAGGCCGCAACGGTGTCCTCGATCAGCAGGCGGCAGCTGTCCCGGTCGGCGGTGTCTACGCGCAGCGCCATGGCTGTGCCGCCGCTCGCAATGATCTCTTGGGCGGTTGCTTCAGCTTCGGCCAACGTACGCGAGCACACCACGACGGTCGCTCCGTGTTGGGCGACGCCGAGGGCAATGGCTTTGCCGAGGCCCCGGCCCGAACCGGTGATGATGACGACCTTGCCGGTCAGATCGAAAAGCGTTGACATGGAAACTCCTTGGGAACGGGCAGGTTTAGTGAGTTGAGGTAAGCGGTTGGACGAGATCGGCCAGCGCCTGGGCGGAAGCGACGCGCCAAGAGTCGATGTTGCGTTCCTTCACGTGGTCGAAGCCACGGATCTGATTGGCGAGCGCCAACGCCGAGACCACCGCGTTATAGGTGGCGTCTTCGGTTGCCGTCGGAGCAGCGCCGAGGGCAGCCACGGTGGTGCGAATTTGTTTCCGGTACTCGTCCACGAGCGAACGCTCCAAACGGCGGTGAACGGTGTAGCCGAACGGGTCGAGCCGGGTGCCACGAAGTCGGCGGGCCGCGGCGAGGGCGCGGAATGCGGGCAGTGCGCTGCGGTTGAGACCGATCTTTCGGTGAAGACCGAAGCGCTGCAGCGCAGGCGGTTGGAGCAGGTAGGTGCGGTCGGCTCCTTCGCCGAATTGGTCACGAACCGACTGGGTGAACGTGGAAGCCAGGTGGAGCCGGGCGACTTCGTATTCGTCCTTGTAGGCCATGAGGTGGTGCAGCTCGCGGGCAACGGTCATGGTCATCTCCGAGCGACCGGCGGGCTCTTGCTTCGCTACGGCTGCGACCTGATCGAGGTAGGTGGTTGCATACGCAACCGACTGATACCCGACCATATTGACCGCACAGAACCGCACCAACTCTTGGGCGGCCATCGGGATGTCGGTATCGATCCGCCGTTCCAACGAGGCGGGAAGTTCAGCGACCGGGTCGGTTGGCGGGGAGGTTCGACCGGCTGCTCCCACGGCCGCGGCAACCTTCTCCGGGCTGACGACAAAGGAGCGACCCACTCGGAACGCTGCGACGTTCTTGGCCACACCCGCGCCGTTCAACGCAATGGCTTGTTCGATGGCTGCAGCGTCGAGGGGCAGCAGGCCGCTCTGACAGGCGACGCCGAGCATAATCACGTTGGCCGGCATGTGGTCATCGAACAACGCTTGACTGATTGCTTCGGCGTCGAGATGGACAGCCGCATCGGACCGGGTGGACGCTTCGATACGCGCGAGCAACGTGGTGGCGGACGGACCGATGGCGGTTACCTTGCGGACCTGAGGGCCGGTCGGGGCGACCGCCGTGTTGACCACCCGGTAGGTGCGATCCGGATCGCAGCGGGCGACGTTTACCTCCTGCGCCGCCGTGACCGGATCGAAGGCGAGTAACACATCAGCACCACCCTTGCCGACCTGGTTGCCGCCGGCGATTGGCGTTGCCGAGACCCGCAGGTGAGATACGACGCTGCCGCCTTTTTGGGCGAGGCCGGTCTGGTCGAGCGCGCTGGAATACAAGCCGGCGAGGCGGGCGGCAACACCAAGAATCTGGTTCACGGTCACCACGCCCGTACCGCCAACTCCGGTCATAAGTAGGTCGACCGTGTCGCCAACCCGTCGGGTCGGTGTTGGGATCGAATCGAGACCGAGTGCCGAGAGGTCCCGGGCGGGGCGACTCGTTTTGGTTCCCGGGGTGACCTTCACGAAGGCCGGACAGTGGCCGGTCGTGCAGGTCTCATCCATGTTGCAGCTGGCCTGATGGATACGGGTTTTGCGCCCAAGAATGGTGTCGACTGGTTGCACGGACAGGCAGTTGGATTGCACGCCACAATCGCCGCAGCCTTCGCAGACGGCTTCGTTGATCATGATTCGATGCTTGGGTGTTTCGACCAGCCCCCGCTTGCGTTTGCGGCGCACGTCGGCCGCGCAGGCCTGGTCGTACACCATGACCGTTACGCCAGAGATGTCCCGCAACAGTTCCTGGGCTTCAATCACGCGGTCTCGATGCCAGGCTTCCACACCGGTAGGGAGGTCCGGTCGGCGGGAATCCGGATCGTCACTCACCACCAGAACTCGGGCCACGCCTTCGGCCAGTAGGAGCCGCACGATGGCATCGAGCGGCAAGTCGGCGTCGTGGCGTTGGCCACCGGTCATGGCGACGGCACCGTTGTAGAGCAGCTTGTATGTGATGTTTGTGCCGGCCGTGACGGCCTGGCGCACGGCGAGGGAGCCGGAATGCAGAAACGTGCCGTCACCCATGTTTTGGATGAGGTGCGGGGTGTCGGTGAATGGTGCGGCACCGACCCACTGGATGCCTTCGGCGCCCATCTGGACGATGTTGTCGGTGTGGCGTTCCATCCAGATGGCCATGGTGCTGCAGCCGACCGCACCGTTGGCCAGCGAGCCTTCGGGCACCACAGTTGAGCGGTTGTGCGGGCAACCCGAGCAGAAATACGGGGTGCGGCTATCGGTCGTGGCCAACGGAATCAACCGGCGTGTCGCGGTGGCCGCAGCTCGTTCGGGCTGCAGTCGCTCCGGCGAGATGCGGGCCAGCAGTCGCGCCCGCAACACCGTACGGATCTGTTCTACGTCGAGTTCACCGTGGCCGGGGAGCAACGGCTGATTTGTCTCGTCCCGCTTGCCGACGATGCGGGGTGCGCCGGTGGTTCCGTAGAGCGCGTCTCGCAGGAACAGTTCTACGAAGGCCCGCTTTTCTTCGATGACAACGATCTCGTTCAGCCCACGGGCGAACCGGGTGATGATGCTGCGCTCCAACGGATGCATCGCGCCGAGGTGCAGCACCCGGACGCCAAGCGAAGCGGCGGCCGTAAGGTCGAGGCCAAGGCCGGCAAGCGCATCGAGAACGTCCCGGTAGGTTTTGCCCGTGGCGACGATGCCGATCCAGGCATCGGCCGGGTCAGTGGTCAACCGGTTCACCTTGTTCGCCGCGAGGAACTGTTCGATAGCGATCGACCGGTTCTCGTAGACCTGGCGTTCCTGCTCGATACTGGCGGGCGCGATAAGCATCGGGTTCTGCGTGGGCATCCATGGCCTCCCGTCGATTTCAATCGGCGGCAGTTGCAGCTCGGGCGTTTCGCTGAGGCGGACGGTGGCAAAGCCGTCGGCCACGTTGGTCACGATCTTCATGCCGACCCACGAACCGCTGTAACGCGACAGCGCGAAGCCGAGCAGTCCGAATTCGAGCACCTCCTGCACGGTGCCGGGGAACAGCACCGGCATCTGCGCGTCGAGCAGCGCGAATTCCGATGCCGAGGCAATGGTGGACGACTTCGCGCTTGGGTCGTCGCCGGCGATAGCGAGCACACCGCCGTTGCGGGCGACGCCCGCAATGTTGGCGTGCCGAAACGCGTCACCTGTGCGGTCAACGCCGGGACCTTTGCCGTACCACATACCCAAAACACCGTCGTAGCGAGGCTTCGGAAACGTGTTCGCCAGCTGCGAGCCATAGATAGCCGTAGCCGCCAGGTCCTCGTTGATCCCGGTCAGGAAACGGACGTGGTGCTCATCGAGCAGCGGGGTGATCTGCTGAAACGCCATGTCGAGTCCGCCGAGCGGTGACCCGCGGTAGCCGCTCACGAGGGTGGCGGTGCGCAACCCGGCGGCCCGATCTCGACGGTGCTGATCCAGCGGTAGTCGAACCAAAGCCTGGATGCCCGACATGACGACATCGCCGGTGTGGGCGAGGTACTTGTCGTGAAGTGAGACGTCGGCCATGGGGTCCAACGGTATCGAAACGGCTGCAGTGTGCGATTTCGAATTCCGCTGCGGTCATGGCTGTTTGCGGCACGTAACACCGCCATTCAATAGGTCTGTAGTATCAGACACTGTGGATGAGATCGACCGACGCATACTGCACGAACTGCAAGCTGACGGGAGGCTGTCGAATATCGAGTTGGCCGATCGCGTTGGGCTCAGCCCGTCGCCGTGTTTGCAGCGGGTGAAGAGACTCGTGGAGCAGGGCGTGATCCGTCGATTCGCAGCCATCGTGGATGCGGAGAAAGTTGACCGCGGGCTGAGCGTGACCATCTTTGCCGATCCGACCTCAAACGCTCCTGAGGCGGTCGAGCGGTTTGAAGCTCTGGTGCTGGCGATGAAGGGCACCGTCGACGTGCGTCGCATGTTCGGTCGCCCCGACTACATCATCACCGTCGAAACCCGGGACCTCGCCAGCTACGAAGAGCTCTACCAAACCGACCTCGCCAAACTCCGCGAAATCGCCCACATCGAATCCCACATCCCCATGCGCGTCCTCCGCGATCGCACCAGCCCGCCCGAACCCGCATAGGCGAAGCGTTCCAAGGGATTCGCGCGGTGACCTACGGGGCCGCCGGTCTTCTCCCGCCTGACCGCACGTCACCCTAATTCGCGCGTTGCGCCCATTCATTCGCGCATTACCCACCTTCACCCAGCCTGATAGCCAAATTCGGGTCTAACCCGCGAATGAATAGACGTCAACGCGCGGAGCCCATCGACTCGCAGCGCCTTGGCCGCTTCGCTTACTGGGGATGAGCGAGCTGTCGGTTACGTCGATGGAAGAGTTCAGTCATCCCTAGTCACTTTGCAGGGAATCTCCTAGTCATTCTATAGGACCGCAAGAACTCGGGGCAGAGCTTGCGTTGGGTCCGAAGAAATTTGCGCTGGCGTGTAACGGAACCGGGGTGGTCGGGCGTGTGATGTGCTGTGTATGTGAACGCCAGCGCCGAATCGGCGTTCAAGGACGGCCAGGACAAGGTCGTCCTTGGAGCGGAAGTTCCGGTAGAACGACATCTTCGCGACGCCTGAGGTTTCGATGATCCGGTCGACGCCGACGGCACGGACACCGTGTCGGCAGATCAAGTCGTAAGCGGCGTTCAGGACAGGTCTGTCATGGGCGTTTACGATCCAAGAACGAGTACCGGGATCCCGACGGAGCAGGTGGGCTCGCTGCCGAGACCATCGACGCTGCAAGCCGCCTACGCGGCCTATGACGCCGGTGAGATCGGCAAGGACAAGCTTGAAGCTGAGCAGGAAGCTGCGGTGCGCGACTCGATCACCCGTTTGGAAGCGACCGGGTCACCGATCATTTCTGATGGCGAGCAACGATGGTCAAGCTTTGCTACTTACCCGATCACCGACACCCTGGCGGGCACTGGTCTTACCGACAACCTGGCCGGCACCGGCGGCCAGTTCTTCGCGATTTTCGCCGACGGTCACGGCCGTCAGCTGCCACGGCTGACGGGCGGTCCTTTCCGGTACAAGACCTATGCCGCCGACACCCTGTCACAGTCGATCGGTCTGACGTCGCTACCGATGAAGCAAGCCGTGATTGCGCCGTCCATGCTTGCGTTGCTGTATCCGCTCTCCACCGAGGTGCCTGGCTACACCCGAGCCGAGTTCGAGTCGGATCTGGTTGATGAGTGTGAACGGGATATTCGCAAGGCGTTCGCCGCCGGCGCAGTGAGGGTTTCGGCGCCGGGATGTTGCCGCACTTCATCGAACTGAACAACCGGGTGATGGAGCGCTTCACCGCGGCCGAGCGGGTTGATATCGGGATCCACACCTGCCCCGGTGGTGATCGGGATTCGGTACACAGCGCAGATGTGCCCTACAACAACCTGTTACCCGAGATGTTCAAAATAAACGCTGGCTATTTCCTGATTCAACTGGCAAGCGAACGAGATCGTGACCCGGTGTACGAGTCGGTTGGCAAACACAGCCGAGATGACGCGAACGGCGTAGCCCAGATGTGTTACGTCGGGGTGACGGTGCCGCAGAGCCCGCGGCCCGAAAGCCCGCAGGAGATATGCGACGCGCTGGTCCGTGCCGCCAACTTCGTTCCGAAGGAGCGACTCGGGTCAACGGATGACTGCGGCTTTTCGCCGTTTAGCATCGACGAGAAACCGAACCACGGTTCGCCCGACTACGCCCGAGATATAGCGTTCCAAAAGATCACCAACCGTGTACTCGGCACCCGCATGGCCGCCGAAAAGCTCGGCGTTTCCTAAGGACGAGCAGCCACCAATCGAAAGCATGCCCCCATACTGTACATTTTGTTGGAGGTTGACTGTACATTTTGTAGCACGGTGGCTATACTTTTCTGCAGATGGACAGCACACTTGCCCGAGGCATCCACCCAATTGTGAGCCGCGCGTGGTCACGATCGGCCGTTGTTGTCCTTGAGGGCCTTCGAGCGACTGGCAAAACGACTCTCGCAAGACAGCTGGTCGGACCCGCTCGGTTCGCCGATCTCAACGACCAGAACGAGCGGGAACGAGCCACGACCGACCTTGAGGGCTGGGTCGAGGCTATGGGTGCGGGAACGGTCATCGATGAAGCACAGTTGATCCCCCACCTTCAGACAGCGCTCAAGCGCGTCGTCGACCAGCGTGGCGCACACGCAGGACAGTTCTTCCTGACCGGGTCAGCGCGCTTGCAGACCAACGAACTCGGTGGCTCTGACCCGCTCACGGGTCGGGTGAGTCGCCTGCGGCTGCACCCGTTCGCTCAGTGCGAACTCACTGGAAGCCCGATCGACGTTGTGTCCGCTCTCTTCGATGACGATCCCAGAACATGGAACATGCCTGGCTGCGATCACGACGACATTATCCGCAGGGCCGCAGTTGGAGGATTCCCGCTCTTCCACACAAGCAATGCCCACGCCCTCGACGCTGTCGAGCGCCGGTATGCGCTGGACGACTATGTATCTCAACTCTTCAGCGGCGACATCTATCAGTCAGGCCGCGACTCCGAGCGCATCGTGCGACTCTTCCGGTGGATCACTGCTCGTAGCGGCGCGCAGCGCAACTACAAGCAGTTCGCGGATGACCTTGAAATGCACCGTGACACGTTGGGCAACTATCTCGGTGCGCTGTTCGACGTCCACCTCGTTGAGCAGGTGCCCGGGTATCGGCCGAGCCTCGATACTCGCGAGAGTGAACGTGAGCGACTCTTCGTTGCCGATCCGGCGTTCGTCGCTGCGATGCTTCCGGACGAGCACGAGGCGTTGCGACGCAATACGGACGGATTCTCGTCGTTGCTCGAGACGTTTGTTGCGACCGAGCTGATCCGGTTGCTTACCTGGTCTTCGACCAGCGCCGCTTTGTTCCACTGGCGCGAAGGTCACGATCGTGAGGTGGACCTCGTGCTTGAACGCCGAGACGGGGCACTCATCGGCATCGAGATCAAGGCCGCACGGTCAGCTCAAGCATCCCACCTCACTGGCCTTCGAGCCTTCCGTCAGCGTTATGGGAAGCGCTTCGTCCGTGGCCTGGTGGTGCACTCTGGGGACCGAGTTGTGAGATTCGAGGACGATCTCTGGGCCGTTCCGTTCAGTGTGTTGTGGTCAATCGGCGCTCCTCTACTCAGCCCGACAGGCCGCCCCGAATCGATCGTTGACCGGTTCCGCGAGCGCGTGGCAGGAATCCGATCGTTCGAAGTAGCGGCACTCGAAGGTGTTCAAGGTCGGTCCGCCCGAATGGATGCGGTCTACGCCCAAGTGCTTGGTTGGTTCGAGAACTTCAAGGCCGAGCTGGAGACCGCACATGTCAGCGTGCTGGTCGACATATCGGTGCCTCAGCAATGGACGTCGAGCCTCCCACCGAAGCCGGTAGATCGGACGTGGAACCGCAGCGTCGGGCTCAGAGTCGGTGGAGGCGTTGGCAAAATGTCCGATGTATTGACCGTTCACGGTGACCAACGCGGCGATGGCATAGTGACCTGGTCGGTCACCCGTGGCGGTACCGTCGACAACGAGACGGTATCGGCTGAGGCTGATCATCTTGCGGTTGTGTCGAGCCTGCTACTGCCCTTCATCGAGGAACTTCCGACGATTATCGCGTCCCTTCGCGGAGCATGACCG
>JAYTKG010000499.1:0-17194 GCA_043730435.1 Acidimicrobiia bacterium
TACGTACGGCCAATCGGCTCCGGGGTTCGAGCACTACGTGCTGGCGACACTTCTCTCGCTCGGTGCGGTTCCGGCCTTCTTCTTCGCTCTCATCGGCCGCGCCATTTTCCATTCGCGGATGCGGGTCGTTGAGCCTCGCGTCCCTACTGCGAGCGTGTCGAAAGCATGCCGGTTCCAAACCAGCTGCGAGCGAACGGGCAGCCGTGATCAATTCCGCCACGTGAGCCGGGGCCACGCTACGCAGCAGAGGCAGCTAGAGCAGGCCTAAGACGGTGGGGCCCAAACCGAAGACCTTGGCGACAGGCTCTCGACGGCTGGGCGCGCATTCGCAATCGCAAGTACCAGGACCTTCGGGTGGGCGCTGGTTCGCGCACTGTTCAGAGAAGCCACGGCGGCGCTGACATCATCGTCGGTGTAGTAGATCGGCCGAAGGCCGCAGTCGGCAGCGACAGACAGCGCGTCTTTTCCGGATCCCTTTGCGAGGCGCTTGTGGGCGAGGATCGCCCATATCGGTCCGGCCATCACGAGCCCGAGAATGACGTAGAACGCTTTACCGGGAAGGTGAAGCATGATGATGAGAACGCTGAGGACAATCGCTAGGGCGATCGCTCCAACGAGGGGTCTGTCAGCTGCCCTCGTTACCTCAGCTGATGCCGGGCCGTTTTGCGCGTAGGTCGCGCCAGCCAGCACGTCGGTCAGAATGGCGCGGCGTTCCGCAACTTCGAGCTGCATGGGATTGGCGGCCAAGCGAGAGTCGAGAGCGAGACGAGATGCCATTCGCTGATTTGTTGGAATGTCGAAGTCCGATAGTTCGGCCCCAGCTTGGTAGCCACAGGGTTGGCTGGTGCGGATCACATGGCCAACGGTCTGCCCCTTGCCGAATGAAGTGCCGTTGATATGGGAGCGCATACGGACCGCACGAAGTTCAAAGTCGTGCAGCGCGTGATGAATCGGACAGAACGCCTCGACGGGCTTCAGTTTGGATTCGACCCGATGGGTACCCCAAAAGAGAATGAACATCGAGCCCTCGTCGGCCGCATCATCCCCCGCCTGAGGCTCGTGCCCTTACCATGCGGGATTCGTGACGGTGCGTTGTCGGAGAACCGAACGCCAACACACCGGAGACCGCTTGCATGGCACAGTTGCGACGTGCGCGAGCGAGTCATGTATGTCGAACTGTAGGCGGGTGCTGGCACTGCTTGGATTGGGCGCGTTCAGTTCTCCAAGGGCCGGACCGTCTACTACCGAGGCCGTAAGCTTGAACGAATCCGCGGTGACGGGATCAGTGGCAACCTATCGACGCCGAAACCGGTGAAGAGATTTGGGTATCGGGCGTTGAAGAAGAACGGGCAGGCCGCATTGGGCTGAGGGCGGTCCCGTGGAAGTCGATGCGGATGCCCTCGATGAATACAACCGTCTGATCGGCAGCTGAGCGTTCCAGACCCCGGTCGCTTGGCTCGTGGTTGACCGCTACCGGTCTTTCAGGTACGAACGCTCCGAGTTCGAGGAAGTGCAGTTGGTGCTTGGCGAGACGGTCCGACACTGCTAGGTCGCGCTGTCGTGTGTTTCGCCGCAATGGCCCTCCTGACGTCTAACTCATGCGGCATGTTCGCCGACGGCTGCGACACGTACGGCCAATCGGCTCCCGGGTTCGAGCACTACGTGCTGGCGACACTTCTCTCGCTCGGTGCGGTTCCTGCCTTCTTCTTCGCTCTCATCGGCCGAGCGATATTCCATTCCCGGGCACGGAGACGTTGAGCCTCGGGTGAACGGTCTCGAACTGAGCGCGAGCGATGCCCCAAGAGCGCCAGGCTCGACGGCATTGGAGAGCGCCCGAGATGAAAACGGTGTCGCTGAGGTCGGCGGAGAAGGTCCGAAAAGCTCGTCCGGCAGACGTCGAGCTGCCTGACCGGGCGGGAAGCACGGAACCCGCGCTGACTAAAGCGCTCAATACGGACAATGCTCAGAAGATCAGAACGTCGCGCTGGCAGCGTGGACCTGGTTCAGGCAATCCTCAAACGACGGGCGGTGAGCTCCGGGCCACAGAAATTGCTCCAACGAGTCGGTCGCGAAGGCGGGACTGTTTGCGAATCCGCCTATTGGGCGGGCAGCGGTCGGGAGATCGGCGGCCGTTGAGTAGGTGGTGACATCTCGGGCGAGGGCATCGACACCGAGCTTGGCGACTTCGGCCACTACCTCGGGCCGGCCGATGAGTTGATGAACGTCGTAGTAGTGGCGAGCGGTCTTCGCTACCCGCCCGGAGTCGCTTCCAGAATGCGCTGTGTGGAGTAGCACCAGCTTCTCGACAAGGGTGCGAGCCGGCGAGAGGACCGAGACATCAAACGGTTCAGCCTCTTCGACATCATCGAGATTGGTCCCGACATGCTCAGCGATGAGGGACCTGATCGTGAGCCTCTCGTGGGGCATCGCGCCGCCGCGAGATCCGAGTTCGATCAGGAGGCCATCGCTCGTGCCCGCTGCTGCGGAGTTCGTCGGAAACATCAGGCGCGCCGATCGCTTGACGGCCCTCGTGATGCCGCTGGGCTCAGCAACGGCTGCGAGCCCGCAGCCTTGCGCAGCTTCGTCGATCAGACGGCGCAACAATCGGTCCTGCTCTCCCTTGCTGCCCGTGGGCAGGACCACAAGGACGTCAACATCCTCGGAGAACCGTTCGATGATCCGGTATGCCTTCGAGAGGCTCGTGCCACCCTTGAAAAGAAGGGTGAAGCGCTCGGCATCGGCCACCGCACACATCCGCCGAAGGGCCTCGGTAAGCCAGAAGTCTTTCTCCACATGACGGCGCGGGATGCCGGTCCTGCGAACGACCTCGTCAACAAGCACGCTCAGCGTCTCGATGTCCTCACGTAGTCGCATGCACCAATTCCTGTTCAAGCGCGCTGAACTTTGTTCGCACGTCGAGGTCAAACTCTTTGGCAGCGGCTTCGCTCAATACGTCGACCCGGAGATGACCGGCTTCCACCAGCACGCGAATTCGCTGTACGAGCTCGCTCCAGTCGACCTCAACCACCCCAGGCCCGGCTCGGAGCGCCTCAAGTATCGCTACCTCCAATGGTCGCAAACCCAACTCCCGACGATGGTATTGGCGCGACAGGAAGCGAACGCCACGGATGGGTCGAGGGGGACGGCCGGGAACCGCTATGTAGTCCACCGACGGCACCTGGGTCGTCAGACCAAGATCGTGTGCGGCGGCGACGCCTGCGGGTCCAGAGCCGGGGCCGGCAATCTCAATGGCAATCTGTCGTTCTGTCGGCCGAGTGGGACCAAAACGTGTCCATGTTGTGCGCCAATAGAGACCCTTACGGACCCGCACAATCGGAGAGTGCTCCTCGGCAACGATCCGCGAGAGCGCCATCTCTACCGCAGTCGACACACCCGCGAGCTCACGTGACCAGATGAACGTGCCAACAGGACAAGCAGCGAGCTGCTCCCGCACACTCATCGTCGCAGAAGTCGTCATGTTAGGAAAGAGTAATACATTTCTAACACACCATGGGCCGATTTCGAAACCCGCAAGAGAACCAAGCGTCACGTTTAGCCAGGGTTTGGCATGTTTTAGGCCGTTAATAGCCGATTGGAGGGAGACGTCCAGAGAACCCATGTCAGCCAGCCTCAAGCCCAATGGGGGACGTACGCAGCGAGCTTTCCACCACCAGCTGGATCGGCGAGCCCAATCAATCCAGCCGTGATGCCGTCAGCGATGAGGTGTGAGACCACCGCCCTGTCGTTCAGCCCGAATCGCTCACGGATCGTTGCAGCGGTCACCCTCGTGTGGTTTGCATACTGAAGGCACGCGTGGAGATAGACGTCGTGCGACCGCTCACGCCGCGTCAGCGAAGCGAAGGACCGCCGACGGAACACGGTGGCGACGGTGCGAGCGTTGACGACACGAAACTCGGGGGCTGGGAGATACTCGGCCTCGCAGGCCGCAGCAACACGATCGATACCGTTGCCGCGTTCCTCGCAGAAGCCGATGCTGCGCAGCAGGCTCGCCAGTTCCTCATTGCGGGACCGAGGTGGCGCGTCGAGTAATCGCTCGGTCTCAATCAATGGCGCACCCGGACTGCTGAACTCAATGCGGTCATCAAAGACTTCGACCGTGGGCCCCGCCGCTGCCACGGAGAAGTCTTGGTGGATTGCAGCGTTGACGATCAGGTCACGCACGACAGTTGCTGGCGGCCACGCACCCGCGGATTTGAGCGAAGGACCGTTGCCCTCGTTCCGAGCAAGTTGCTCAACGAGAGCGATTCCAGTCGGCAGGCTCCGCACATAGCCTTCGCGAATCCGGACATCGCTAACTAACAACGGCCGCTGTGTCCGTGCCGGCGTGCCGAACGATGCGAAGCGCTTTCGGCCCAAGCCGCTCGGACGCTACGAGATCATGAGCAAAGCAGATCACGCCGAGGTCAGTCACGCTCCACCCGCCCAGCGGACTCAACCGAATCAGCGACTCTGCGGCCAAGTCCCGCAAGATGTCGGCCGAGATGGACGGAATGGCACGTCCGGTTGCTGCGTAGAACGCCTCCCAATCGAGCGCCGCCAGCACTTCGTGAGCGTCGACTGGTTCGCCCTGCACTCCCAACCCGGCGTCAAGACCGCAGTGCTCCGGCGGGCCGAGCGTGCGCGTTGCACTATCGCCGTAGTGCGACAGGCACCCAGTGTTGTCGGTGGTCGTCATGATGATCGACCATACAGATGGGGTGTTACAACGTGCCGCCGAGTTATCCAAGGCGTCGCTCGGCACGTTCGGAGTCGGGAAGTTCTGATCCAGGGCGAGGCGCAGGCGCCGACGTTGCGGCGTCGCCATCAGGCAGCGTGGGCAACGGTGCCGAGAGAACGTTCCAGCTCGATAGCTTCCGCAAGACTCGCGACATCTTCGTCCGGATAGAGCCGCGCGATGTCGTCGATTCCAAAGCCGCGCTCGGCCAACGCCGCAACGGTCAGTGTCGTCAGTCGTGACCCGGCGAGGTGTGGTTCACCGGCGCACTTACCGGGCACGATCCGAAGATGGGCACGCGGTTGGCGCAGGTCTGGGCCGCCGCCATCGGTGCCTTCAAACGGGCCTAGGAGATCGAGCCAGTCGGCCATAGCGCCCTGGCCGGATTTGTCGACAGCCACATCGTCACGAACGATGAGGATCTTGCCGGTAAGGTCGACGTATAGCGGCGACGCCCCACGCTTCCATCCGACAGGTCCAACCCCTGTTTGTCGAGTTGACCAAGGGCAGCACGAACGGAGCGCATCGCCGAGGCGGGTCGAGCGTCGTCACCAAGCACCTTCGGATGACCCAACCACGAGACGTGCGTAGCGCCATGAGGTCTGCGTACGACCACAACTTCTCGCGCTCGGGTGAGATGCTCGGGACAACGATCCCCTTGCGTGCCCAGTCGTAGACCGTCGAACGTGGAACGCCCGAAAGCGCCGCAGTTCTACGAGCGTCATAGCAACCATCGAATGCGAGCACAGCGCAATTCGATCTCCTCGCCCACCAGCGTAAACGGGCCGCTCGACCGGGCATGTGACTCGTTGCCGAGGCTGCGACTAGCGAGGCGGACGGCGGGCGAAAGTGGTCCTGCGGAGATCGTTTCGTGGTGAGATCGATCTCACCGTGACGAGTTGGTGACCGCTCGGAAGGACGTCGCCCGACCGATAAGGGCAGCTGCGAAAGTGTCGGCCGTCATCGATGGTCTGGCAGCACGTTGGGCACCCGTGGTGGGATCGACGATAAGCAGAGCAGCAGCATCGATGAGCTGAGTGCGAACGACCTGCTCGATGAGGAACGCAAGCCGGTCGAGCCGGGTCGCTGGAACATCGCTGGTGTCGACCGTCGACTCGTGCCAGTAGTGAGAGTCCTCGATGGCAGCGACCACCCCGAGCCACTGACGAAGCGGTTGTTCGGTCGCTGCCCTGCTGGCATCGATCACGCGGGCGAGTAGTTCGTCAGTGAGGCGAAGGAGCACCTTCTCGCTGAGTCCATTCGCTGGAACTTGAACGACGTGAATCGCTGCGAGCAACGATCCATCGATCTTCACCACGCGGTTCCAACGTCGAGCGTGGCGGAAGTAACCGGCGACGAGCGCAGGACCGACGGTGATGTACCCGGTCGGGACGTCGATCGCAGACTCGACGGTTTGCCGTATTCGATCAGTGATTGAGGTGATCGAGTGTGCAGATCCGTGGACCGTCGGTTCGCCCGCATCGTCGTCTCCCATCCCATCATCATCTCTCGAGCGCCAACCTCCGAGCGACAGGTAGGGAGATTTCAGCGGATTGGCGCTGCCAAGACGCCGTGACCGAGCACCAATCGCCAACTTCCAAGCTCGCCCGAGCCGAACGGAGTAAGACAGCACGTTGCCAATGCCAAACCGTACTTTCGGGTGCAATGTGACCTGTGCAAAAGCTTGGAGGTCGTTGCGGAATCAACGATTCACAAATGGGCGTTCACGAAGTCGACCGCCACGTTCACAACCCAAGTCTGCCCATATTCGTTGGATGGCCCTCTGAATCTTGGGCCCCACGAGTGGCGCCACACCCTAGAGTGACTCTCGATATGGGTGTAAGAGCAACGGCCACTACGGGTGTAGGAGTAATGGCGGCAGCAACCTTTGGCCAACCATTGTGGTCCCAATGGGGGATTGCCGCGGCTGAGCAAAGAGCCGCCGCGTCCTTGGCGCGCGAAGATCTCGTCCGCGAATGGCCGGACGGTCCTTGGCACCTTGCCTCACAGCGCGAGATGCGGCACGCGATGCAGGCGATCGTTGCTAGCTCATTCGCCATCGAAGGGTGGGCATTTGCCTGCCGGGGAGAAGGCGCAGGAACAGCAACACCCGGCTCAGCTGGCTCCACAGGCGCGCTGAAGGAGTTCTACGTTCTGGACAGGCCGACACGTAAGGACCTTGTGCACCGTATCGAGGAACTCTTTCTCGTTCACCGTAATCAAATGGTGCACCACAGGTCTCCGAGCCGCGACGGGGTAGTCCATCCTGTGTTGGGCAACACCCCTTATGAATCAGGCACCTACACGGTCGAGGCCGCTGATCGTGCGTGTGAAACGGTCAGGTTAGTCATCGCCGTATCCCTCCAACACGCAGGCCCGATTCGCCCACCTGACCCAGTCGTGGCCGGGCACGCCCAGATGGTGGCGACGGCGCTTGGGTGGTGAGGACAGGCGTGGCTTCATCGAAATCGGCGGGACATCGCCCTTCGATTGCGCAGCGGGTCAACTTGGGAAGTTCGATTGTGGTGAAGGCACTCCCCTCGTCGTTCACTATGCCTCGAAGTATCAACAGGGCATTGAGCGCCATCTCTGCTGCTTGGTGTGCCCACACGCATGCGCCGCAGGAAACCACACCGGCGTCCGCAGCTGAGTGCTCGGCGAGGGCGAGGACTTCGTCGGCCAGCGCAGCCACCGCTGAGCAATGCCGGTGCAATCAGACGGCGACAAGGATTCTCCCTTCGCGCATTGCGGCACGAACGACGCCGGGGACGCTTGCCTCTTCGTCGAGGTGTGCCGGATCGACCACCGTGATGTCGACCGGAACCGGAAGGTCGCGAAGCTCGTTGAGCACGCTGACGGAGGCGTCGTGACGACGACCGACAATCGGCATGACGACGAGTAGGTCGATGTCTGAGTCGGGACCGTCATCGCCGCGCGCAACCGAGCCGTAGAGGACGACGCGACTGGCATCGCAACGCTCGACAATCCGGTCGGCGACTCTGGAAGCCCATGCAACGAGCGACCGTCCGTCGTACAGCACCTTGCCGTCGATCAGTTCCACACGCCGTCGTTCCACTTGCCCATTGTGCACGATGGACGTCCGCTCACCGAGCGAACTCAAAACAACGAAGCCACCGACATCCTCGCGGCAATCGCGTGTCGCACGGTCGACCGTCGTGGTCGGAATTCCGTCTGCCATCACTACACCGGCCGGATGAGGATCCGCCCGACATATTCTGATTCCTTCGAGACCAGCGCCTCGAAACTGTCTGACGCGGTTCGGGAATTCGAACATGCGCGCCAACACGTTCACGGTCACCTACAAACGACGTAAAAGTGAAAAAGCTGGGAAAAAGCCCGTTCTCCGGACATGCACGGCTGAAGGAGCGAGCCTCGACAACGCCGCCCCGATCCTCGATCAGACGTTGTCATAATCGAAGCGTTCGAAAGGGTCGGCAGCAGCAACAACCTGATCCCAGTCGAAGTCGTACCGCTCGCCCATTGGAACACTCGACGGGTAAGCAACTCGAAAGTACCCGCCGAGCCCGTCTTCGAATCCGTCGTTTATGCCATGAATCGCCAGGAACGAGGCGCCGGGAGCGAAGTCGATGTTAAGGAACTGAGCGGTGAGAAGCACGAACAGGCCCGCAACCGCGTCGATGACCGCTTCCAACGTTGCGACCGACAGTGCCCCCGCTCGATCATGCTTCGAGCGGTTGTATCGCTGATACCAGTCGAGAGGCTGCTGCCCGGGCGTTCCCGTCGTCGATGCCCAGGACTTGAACGGCTGTCGAGTCGACATCGTTCCAGTCCAGTAGGGCATCTTAACTTTGTACTGGGAGAGGTAGTGACTGAACTCAAGTCTGGCGTAGTCAGATATGTTCAAATCTCGCCCTTTTTTCGCGTACGTATTCGCGTTCAAGATCGCCTTGCAGTTGGCTTCCACTTCAATTGATGCCCGGAGGAGCATCTCCAGTGTTCGGAACGAGTAGGTTCCCAGGTTGGCATCGCTCGGTTCGACAAACTTGAAGAGTTCCTTTAGGTCGTCCTGAAGAAGTTCGAACGCGCGCACATAATGGCTGGGCCGAGCGGCGAAATCTGGATGCTCAATGTACCGCCAGCACCCACCATTGGCGTATCTTCCGTCTGTAAACTGACGGGCTGTTCGGTAGTACGGCTTCGCTAAACCCATGATTCGTCCACTACCTCCATCGTATGGCCGGTGACGGTCCGCGAGAGCGCAATATTGGTGGGACGTGGATTCTTCCCTGACACTCGCGACGGGCAACCTTCATTATCTTCCCGCTGCCTGGGCAACGGAAGGTTGGTCGGTGTCAGTCACTTCTACCCGATTTCAACCCGTCCGGTAGAAGGTTCCGGAGGAACCAAACTCACCGTCCAGCTGCGCCGTCTGGCGTCGATGGAAGATCTTCGACCTCGCTGGCTCGCACAAGCGATGGGATACGCACCGGCATCACGAGGCAGCGGAACGCCATGTCGGTTGCCGAGCAAACGACTACTGGCCTCGACGCACTGAAGATCTCCAGCTTTACGATTGCGCCATCGCATGCGACGACGGCCGACAACAGATACTCAGCGTTAAAGGCCAGGTCGATCAACGCGCCCGTCACCTTGGCCTTCAGGAGCCGAACGCCGGCCTTCGCCGTTGCCGCAACAAAGGAGTACTCGATCTCTCCGTCCCGTAGCGCAAGATGCAGCGGCGAGTGATTCCGTCGAGCCTCGGCGGCCATTTCTTCGAGCAGTGAGACCAGGTCGAACCTGTTGATCGCGCATGTCGTTGTCGGTTCCTGGACGGGCACAACGTCTCGCCAGTTCGGAAACGCTCCGTCCGCAAGCATCACGCCGTGCGAGCGGCCGTCCACCTCGATGTCCGCGCTCTCGTCGCCAATTCGAATCACTGTCTGCCCACTGCGCTTCGGAGCCGGTAGGCCAGATACCGACGGGACCGGCAGCAGCAAACCGCCTTGCAGTGTTCCGTCAAATGCCATCGTCGCTACCGCAAGGCGATAGCTGTCCGTCCCGACCGCAACGAGCTCGCCAGACTCACCTTCGATTCTGACGCAGCAGAGTGACGGGCGACTCCGATCAGTCGAACAGAACGCGGCGACCTTCGTGAGCTTCGAATAGAACTCGGCCGCATTCACAGTGATCGAGGACGCGACCTGTCTCACGGGCGATACCGTGCGGCGGCGGCGGCGCCGTTGGGGTGGACGTGATTCGGAGATCAGCTGTTCGGCTTTCGCCGACACCGAGGGGGCCGGGTCTCCTGTCAATGTCCGAATCAGGTCAAGGGCGCCGTTGGCTCGTTCTGGCAATCCGCTACGCATCAGGATCGATAGCTCGTCCAACGCAGCACGCCGGATGCTTGCGAACGGACTTCCGGCGGCACTCACAATTTCGCCTGGAATCGCGACCGACCGTGGGATGGCAAACGGCGTGCGAACAACTTCAAGGTCCCCTTCAACGCCCAACAGCGTTAAGGACGGCGACTGATCCACGGGCCCGTCTCTGACCTCCTTGAATGCGAAGTCGTAAAGCTCTTGCAGGGTGATTACCCCGTCGCCATTGGCATCGGCCCTCCCCGACTCGATTCCGATAACTAAGCTGCGGGTGAACACCGATGTCCAACCGGACTCGCCGTCGAACTCGAACGACTGTTGCGACGATGTAGACGAGGTCACGATCGCGCGACCGCTGCCGTTGAACTCGTCAGCTAACTTCGGGATAGAGACGAGCTTCGCCCTTAGGTCATCGCCGAAAGCTCCGCTGTAGCAGCAGTCAACGAAGACCAACTGGCGCCTGCAGCGAGAGTCATTCATCACCCCGCGCAAGTAGGCCCCAGCGAGCCCCGTGGCGTTAATGCAATCGATGTCGATATCGGAAGGACAATAGGCAAAGCCTTGTGTCCCATTGACTCCATGCCCACTTATGTGCAGCAACACCGTGTCATCCAGGGAGGCGGAGGAAAACAGTCGCTCGACGGCGATCCTGATGGATCGTGCATCTTGATTAGCGCAAATCCCAACTTCGTAGTCTCCGATATCGGGGTCAGCGAGAAGGGCCGCTAGCGCCTGCGCATCCGGCACCGGCGAGCGAAGCGCACCAACCCGGCCGTCGTCGAATTCGCCGGTCGCTATCAGGAGTGCCTTCTTCACGTTTCGTGAGACTACCGGGGTATGGCCGGGTGCGACGGTTTGCCGACGACTTCCACAATGGGGTCAGGCGGCTCGCTGCCGAAGGGTGGTGGCATCGGCGCTAGTCCCCATCCAACGGAGTGAGGACAGCAGTTGCGAGTTCGGCCTTGGTCACCTGCACCGCTAAAAGCAACTCAGCACTTTGATCTGCTCAGGTGCGATGCGGCCAAGTTGAACAACGTCATCGGGTCCTCTGGGGATGGGTTGCGCGAGCGCATCCAGAACACCTGACCTCGACGGCTGTCCATCTTTTTGAGCGCTCCTGGCAGGTCGAGTAGCACGGCGCCGGTCGCACGGGTTGGGTCGTGGCCGACCCCTTCGATCGCGAACACCGTCACTTTGGTCGCCACAATCGCGGCGAGTTCTTTCGGGTTCTTGAGCATCTTGTAGTTGTTCGTAACGAGGCCGGGAAACCCGAGCTGATGCAACGCGATGATCAACGGTCGGTCATCAGCGAGGGCAGACGGCGGTCGATCTTCACGAGTGGCGTGAACTCAACGTGGACGAGGTACTCGGCAAACCGCGTTGAGAATCGGAGTTGGGAAGTTCTGATCTAGGGCGAGGCGCAACGGGAGCCGACGTTGCGGCGTCGCCATCAGGCAGCGTGGGCAACAGTGCCGAGAGAATGTTCCAGCTCGATGGCTCCCGCAAGACTCACGACATCTTCGTCCGGATAGAGCCTGGCGATGTCCTCGATCCCGAGCCGCGCTCGGCCAACGCCGCAACGGTCAGTGTTGTCAGCCGTGATCCGGCGAGGTGCGGTTCACCGGCGCACTTGCCCGGCACGATCGGTAGATGGGCACGGGTTGGCGCAGGTCTGGGCCAGCGCCATCGGTGCCTTCAAACGGGCCGAGCAGATCGAGCCAGTCGGCCATGGCGCCCTGGCCGGATTTGTCGACAGCCACATCGTCACGAACGATGAGGATCTTGCCGGCGAGGCTGTCGACGTACAGCGGCGACGCCCCGACGCTTCCGTCCCAGAGGTCGAAGCCCTCCTTGTCGAGTTGGGCGAGGGCGGCGCGAACAGAGCGTATCGCCGTGGCAGGTCGAGCATCGTCACCGAGCACCTTCGGGTGACGCAGCCACGAAACGATACGCAGCGCTATGAGGTCCGCGTACGACCACAGCTTCTCGCGCTCGGGTGAGATGCTCGGGACAACGATCCCCTTGCGTGCCCAGTCGTACACCGGTCGATCGTGGAACGCCCGAGAGCGAGGCAGTTCGCCGGGCGTCGTAGCAACCACCGAATGCCAGCACAGCGCTCATGCGATCAACTCCGGTGTCGGTAGTGTGACGATTCTGACGCCCAGACGGGAATCCTCTAGGCGCTCAGAAGTATTAGGGGCAGGCACGGCATCTGTCCCGATGTATTCTCCCAGTCGGCGTCAGACGAGTCTCGCAAAGGACGGTGCTACGTGGCCTATGCATTGCTGATTGATGACGATGAAGGCATCCGAAGGAGCCTCGCAAGGGCAGCCGAACTGTCGGGCCTCGCGCTGGACACTGCGGCGAGCTGGGACGAGGGATTGGCCGCCGTTCAGGTGTACGCGCCCGAGTTGGTAATCGCCGACTACAACTTGCCTGGATCGAGGCATGGCCTAAAGTTATTGATGGAGATCAGACGACTTAGCCCATCCGTGCGACTGTTGTTGTTGAGCGCATACATCGGTGAGAATGATGTCGCCGACATCGAGCGTTTGGGTCTCGTTGATCGAGCGATTCCGAAGACAGGCGCAGCCAACACCACCGACGAGTTACTCGCCGAGATTGTGGAGGCGGAGAAACGCTCTCAGCAGGACACCGACTGGGCGGCGTACGCCGTCGCCAGTCGGGAAGCAAAAGCGGTGGACCAGAGTGATCTCGATACCTTAGACGAACGCTTAAAGAGGTCGGGCGGCCTGAGCTACTCATGACTCACACCTACCTCGATACGTGCTGTCTCATTCGGCGCGCTGAACTGTCTGGACCAGCGCCGACTGTCAGAACACAACACGCCGGACCGCCAGTGGTCGCATTACTCCGGCAAGCGACTGCGTCGATCGCAACTTCGCAGATCGGCCTTGCAGAATTCCATGATGTAGTGACGACCATGTGGCGCAACGTCAATCCTCCAGACGACGTCTACAACGAGACCTGGTGCGATAACGCCATCGCCGAGACACTCAGGGACGTCGAGGCCAGGCGACTGGGCATCCTTCCCCTGCCGCCGAAGGTGTTTGAAAAAGCCATGACGCTAGTAACGATGTCAACCCGACAGCACGGTCGAAAGTTTCGCGTGTGGGACGCCATCCATCTGATCACGGCGGTGGCCTGGAGCGTTGATCAGCAAACTAAGGTCGAACTGTGGACCACGGATGGTGACTTCGATGGGTTCGTCGGCGTCTACCCGTATTTCGCCAACCACGTCAAGATCGTCCATCTAGACAAGATCTAGTTTGCGTCGCACCGGCCGCTAGGTCCGTAAACCACGAATTCGGTCAGGAAGACTCAGCTCAATTCGTGTCCCCGTAGGACCAGTCTCTGCAATCCGCACTCGACCAAGAGATGCTGCCACCACCTCGACAACAGTCGCGAGTCCCATCCCGGGTCGACCCTTGGTCGATGCGATGCTCGACAGGTCGGTGTCAACGCTAGCGTTGCGAAAGCCAATACCGTTGTCGATAATGTCAAGAACGAAGTCGCCTGCGACCTCGTGGCTTCGAATCCAGACCCGAGCTTCGCACCCATCTAGACGATCCGCCTCGACAGCATTTCGTGCGAGTTCGGAGACCGCTTCGCCGATTAGTTCACTGTGAACCAGCACTTCTCGTTCCGGAATGGCGTCGACCTTCACGACAACACCCAGGCTTCGAGCAAGGGTCATTACGGTTTGCAATGCCTTCTCAACGAGCTGGTCAATGCGCACGGTGGACCGTTCAGTTGGCGGCACATCTCGAAAGCGGGCAAGGGACTGCTGAGCCTCGCGGAGGTGCTCTTTGGCGCTGTCAGCCAGTTCGACCAGCTTGTCGGAGGTCTCGTGCGGAACGCCCGGACGCTTCGCGACGATTCTGATGGCGGTTAGGTCGGCATCGAGACCCAGCAATGGCTGTCCAAGCGAGTGTGCTATAGCTCGGAGCCGCACTGAGGCCAAGTCGACCTGCCCCTCGGCTTGGCGCGCAGCCTTTTCTTCTCTGCTTTCCCATCTTTGCTTCAACTCATCGAAGACCTGTGATTCGAAGAATGAAAACTCTGCCTGGACGTGTTGGATGAATGACTCAGACTCCTCGCCATCGAGAAGTCCTTGCCTATTCGACATGTCGCGCAACGTTGGGTTGGCTTCACGAGTAATTTGTACATGGCCCGAAAACAAGCTGGGCTGAATCAAGGCGTAGCCCTGTCGTTGGGCCTTCCGGGCGGATACTCCGACCCAGTCATTCTCATCGAGTCCGTATGGTTCGACCAGTACCCCATCTCGATAGAGCAATACTCCGGAGCCAATTGCGTCGATCTCCTTGGCCCGCTTTGCTGCTGGAGCCGGCGAGTACAGAAACTGCCCCTCAAACGGTCCGCAGTTGAGTGAATGGGGGCGTTTCTCGTCTTCAGCTACGTCTTCGAGCCTCAGCGGATCGAAGTTAGTAACGCCAGATCCGCCAAACTCGCTGATCAGAGCCTTACTTCTGCGAAGTTTACGTTTGATCGTCGTGCCCCGTGCGTTCTCTGAAAATGAGAACGAGTACACGTAGTCGGCCTCCGTGACGGCGGCCGTCGGCGTGATGGTCCCGATGTCGTTAGGGCTCAGGTACGAGTTACTGTCGAGGTAGATGGTGAACTCGGCTGCGGTCGGAGCGAGAGGGCGTACCAATAGCTCAAGATCCTGTTTGAGACGACCCAGCCGGGTTCGACTACGCCCCGGCTGAGGCCGCCCAACAATCCGGCCGGACCAATTCAAACTGAGATCGCTGATCACTAGAATCGTGCCCCGAGAAACCAGGGGCTCGGACGGGGCAGCGTCATCGAATGGGATCCCCACCTCATCCATCAGCTTGTACATGTTGTCAAACTCAGCCCAATCGAAGGATACGTGGAGCCAGTTCTGCCGAACGGATCGCCGGGTGAAAACCTCGAGGGAACTTCCGAGCCTTCCAGCCGCAAGACGGCCGAGTCCTTTCTCTCCGACCGGGACCCGCGCCGTCGTGCCACCCTGCCCCGATCGTCGGGACCTAGATTCCTTTGAGTCAGCGGATTTCTCGCTGTATCCAGGGTGCATCCAATTTTGCTCGAAGGTCTTCTCGTTCATCCCCTCCCCGTCATCAGCGATGAGCAGAGTAGATTCTCCACTCTTCGGGAAGTGGAAGTGGATGTAGACGTTGCTCGCCCCTGCGTCATAGGCATTCTTTACGAACTCCAAAATCGCCAGGTTTGGGTCGGCAATGAGTTCGCGCCCAAGATATCGCTGGAGGCGAGCCGAAGGCTTGAAGTAGAACTCGCTTGTCATTACGGCGACGGCCGCCGAAGAAAGACAACACTTTCACGGAGAAAGGGTGACTCGATCTGGCGCCGCCGGAGCTGCCGGGCCACCTCGATAGAACGAACTTCAAAGCCTACGACCTCGGCGAGGCGAGCGATCAACAGGTCGGCCGCAATCACAACAGATTCGTCCCCCGAGCCATGCACTGAGTTACCTACGACATACACCAGGTCACCGCCTCCGCTCAGAGCGGCGAAGCTTGACCTAAGAGTAACGAGCATGTCGGCGAAGTAGCCGTTGAGCATCCGATGTCGCGCAGAGTGATATCGGTCTGGTGGGATCGCTGCAAGGACAGGAGCCATCATCGAAGCGAAGTCACTTGCCACCCCGACGGCCGAGTCAAGCTCGGCGGTCGGGCGGAGAACGCTCGGGTGGCTGTACAGCGTGCGGAGACGCTGGTCTGTGAACTCGCGGGACGTTGTGATGAATCCGAGGAGCCACGCCTCCATCTTGTAGACCTCGGTGTAGTCGATGTTGTTTGGGTATGGCGGAGAAAAAACGACGAGATCAACACTGCCGGCTCTCGGCGGGTTAGGTCGCAGAGATCGCCCGTCACCAAGGTGAATGCTCCCACGTATACCGATTGGTCGGCGCGGCATGTCCTCATCGACCTGCTCCGCTCGACGAAGGAACTCGGTGATGGGGTCGGCCCGAACCTTGTCTGGTACGTGCCTTAGTGCGCGGCCATCTCGCCTGAGCGAACTGGCCGGCTCAATAGATGCCCCCAGACAAACGCGAGCGAGATCGATGTCCAGCTGAGACTCTCCGAGATGTGCAGCCTCGTCGATAGCGGCGCGGAGACGAAGTAGCTTTGTCAGGCCGTCAGAATCGAAGAACTCACGATTCTCAAATGTGGCAAGCGAGGGCACGGCTGCAGGCTCAATCCGTCGCCGACCAGCCGTCGCACCAACGCGCTTTGCGAGCGTGAGAAACGAGGTTGTTGGTTGCTGCAAGGCACGCAACTTACTGCTTGAAACGAGTTGCAAGAAGGGATTGCATTCGAAGCTCACAACCGTGGGTTTCGCCAGCGTTTTGTCCATTACCAGGTCAGCTGCTGATATTGCGGTCGTTCCCGATCCTGCGAAGGGGTCAAGAATCCGAAGGTCGCGCTTCGACTCGATCCCGAGATCCTTGATCAGTCGGGGAAGTAACCGACGTGAGTACGCCTCCTTGAGCCGAAACCATCGGTGAATCGGTTCGTTGGAATTGCCATTCGCAACAACCAGTGTTTCGTAGTCCGAGTTCGCACGCACCACGAAGCCCAACTCGATTGCCTTGTAGAACGCAACAAGGTCTTTGACGCTTTGCGTCAACGGAGGTGTCGATTGGCCTTCAACGTCGCACCTCACGTGGCATCCCGGGACAACTCAAAGCCGAGCTTGGCCAAGTGGCGACGCGCTGTCGCGCTAGTGAAATCGAGCCTGTCCAGGCCGGTCACAACTTCAAATACCTGCTTGACCGGATATCGGTTCCGACCAATCACGACACCGTGGCTTCGGATCGCTTCAGGCGCAACTTCGCGCATCGACTGCTCGACGCCCTGCCGACTAAGTTCCAAAGGACGCCCATTCACGACGAACCGGATCTGCTCGGACATCTCAACCTCCCCGAAAGATTATCAACCACATCATTACCACCATCATTACCTGACGCTAGTTCTTGGCAGTCCGTCTGGGAACCCCTTACACCATCGGTGTCGCCGAGATGATCAAGCTGTGGGCAGCCCCTTGCCTTGAC